>NZ_JBIDDG010000012.1:0-252650 GCF_043205005.1 Micromonospora sp. NPDC047620
CTTCCTCGAGTACATGTGGTCCGACCGACTCGGTCGCCTCAAGCAGGCGGCCGAGCGGGAGGAGCGGGCACAGGCCAGCACCCAGGACGGGAAGGACGCATCATGAACGGCGCAGAGGGCACAGCGATCGAGCAGACGCTGCACATCGACGCGCCACCCGAGACGGTCTGGCGGTTCTTCACCGACCCGGGGCGATTGGCGCAGTGGTGGGGCCCGGCCGTGCTCGACCCCCATCCTGGCGGCGAGATCCGGGTGCTGCTAGAGGATGGCCCACGCCCGGTGATGCGGGGCGAGTTTGTCGAACTCGTGCCTCACCACCGGGTTGTCTTCACCTTCGGCTGGGAGCCCACGGCCGGAGCTCCCGACATTCCACCCGGGTCCTCCCGAGTCGAAGTGACGCTCATCGAGAACGGCGGCGGCACCACGCTCACCCTTAGGCACAGCGGCCTGCCGCCCATACTCGAACACGAGATCCACGATGGCTGGGAGCATTTCCTGCGCCGTCTCGACCATGCGGCGGATCATGAGCGCCAGTGGCAGCTCGGAGCGGGCTTCCGCGTCTGACGAAGGCATCGTCCTTCCACGCGCGCCCGACTCTACGAGGACCAGCAACTACGTGAATCGCTCGCTGACACTGACACACCAACATCCTCAATTCGGCATGTGCGGACGCTTGGGGGACCGTCATGGTCAGAGTCGCGGCGGGTCCGAGCGACCCCGGGGTGAGCGCTCCGTGGTTCTCCGGTGGCGGCGCCTACGGTAGGGATGCGGACGGAACGTCGTTGATCTTCGATGATGTGCGCGGTGTGTGCTCTCCAGCGGATGCCAACCCGGGTGAACCGGTGCCAGCGCGGATCACCGCGGTGACCGCCGGTCGCAAACCGGGGTCCGTGTGCTCCGGGTGTGGTCCTGGGCTGGGAGAACAGGGGTCCGGGGAACGTGGGTGAACGTGGGCCACTCCCTGCCACCCCAGGTGAACCCCCAAGTCGCTAGACTAGGCCCTCGCGCCCCCGTAGCTCAGGGGATAGAGCAACGGTTTCCTAAACCGTGTGTCGCAGGTTCGAATCCTGCCGGGGGCACCTCGAAGATCGGCGAAAACGCCACCTGAGCTTGCGATATGCACATGCCTCGATAGATCGGCGGCGTGCAACCGTAGGCCACCGGAAGCCGCCGTTGTCGTAGGTCGCGGAGTGTGCGCGGATCTTGGACGTATCTGGCCAGGTCAGCCGCGGTGTCCGAGGCAAGATCCGGAATGGCGACCGTCATACGGGCCAGGTCACGCCGGTCAGGGCCTCATCGATCCGGCGTTGACGGTGGCCTCTTCCCCGTTGATGGAGAGTCCTTTCGATCGGCCAAGGTCAGTCGTCCCGGCCCCGGGCCCCCACGGGTCTGACCGCACGGGCCGCTTCGATTCGCGGCGCACGACGGCCTGGACGACCTCACGGGAACAGCCGACCTGCCGCCCGATCTCTCCGGCTAGGCTGTAGCGCGTGCAGGAACCCGGCGAGCGCCTCATCTTGTAGTGCTTGCGGATTGTCCGTGAGCGCCGTCCAGGCTGGCGGAATGTGCCTGATATTCACCAGCCCACTTCGGGCTCGCCCATCACCTGGCCTCCTATTGCTGCCGCAAGGTCATACGCGAGCTGGGGTCTTGCCGGGTGGACGTGTACGTAGAGACTGTGGCTGGGCGGCGCTGGGGCGTGCCACAGTTCGATGCCGTTGACGGCGAGTTCGAATCCGCATCGGTTGTGTTCGCTCGGCCAGCACGTGTGCCACGAGATCGATGCAGGGTCCGTGTTCGCCGCTGCTAGGACGGTGTCTGCCAAGGTGTTCGGCAGCGGGTATTCGGATGTGGAGACCTCAGCGCTGATCGGTGGCACGTGACGGAATGCTGCCACGACCTCGGTCGTCATGTCCGTGATGAGGTACGCGCTGCCGTCACGGCCCAGTATCGGTCGGTGCCGTGGCGGTAGGTGTGGCTCCAGAGTGTTGCTTACCTGACCGTACAAGTGCGCCGGGACGGATAGTGACACGAATGCGGGGCCGATGCCGAGGTACCGGTTCAGGTCATGAGTGCTGGTCTCTGCGTGGGTGCTGACTCTTTGCGGGCAGCGGCAGTCGGTCGACGTGTGAACCAGCAGACGCCGAGCCATCGCATACGCTGCGTCAAGGTCATCACTGGTATGAATCCGGTAGACGGCCGAGTTCCCCATGGCGCGCAGTCTGCCAGCCGGAGCACGGACGTCCGAAGCGCATTCTTGGCGCGCACCAGTCCGAGCCCTGCACGTGGACGCGATACCGCTGCGGCACGATGGTCCTCTCCACCGCCGCTCCGTGCGTCACGCACGTCCTGAACCCGCCGATCACGCAGGTCCCGAGACCGGACAACCGGCTGCCAGCCGAACTTGTACGTCTTCAAGACGGCCCTGAACGGGCCGCACGCGCCGCCGCTCGGCGGCTCGCGGTCCGTGAGTGGGTGAGGTGGGGGAGTCATCCCGCCCACCGTCGACCTGGGCGAGCCGAGCAGACCGCCGCCCGGCCCGCCAGCGTGCGTACGAGCCGTCAAGGCCGTCTTGAGGTGGCGGGCCGGGTTAAGGCCCCGCTCCCCAGGAGGGCGGGTCGACGGCAGCCGGTAGGCAGTAGGGCTTCCAGTGATGGGCCAAGCTCAGTTGAACCCGGGAAGCCGATGAAGATCGCCATCGTCATCCTGAGGTTGCGGCGGCAGGATCGATGCGAGCTCTTCATCGATTTCCAAGTCATAGGCTTGGGCCAGGATGGCGATGTGGATGCCCATCATGCTGCGAAGATCGCCGAGAGCAAGCGAGAATGGGTCCGGCTGTCCGTAACGCTCTCCGTAGCTAAGGTATCTGCCGTGTGGCCCTGCTGCTTCGACGAATCGCCTGCAAGCGGCGCGCATGGCCCGGAGGTTTTCGAAAAGATCGCTCTTGGGCTTAACCAGATTGAGTTGTTCGGTGAGGAAGGTTCTGATCTGGAGCGCCGAGGAAATGCAGTGACTCTCGTCTCGTCGATGTTGCTGGCCGAAAAGAAGTCGACGGTCTTCAAGGAAGAGCAGGACCCGTCGAGCGACGTCCTTGTCGCCTTCGGTCTTCTGCCACTGAGCGCCGAATCCTCCAGGGATCGATAGCCCGGTCAAGCGAATGCCCATGTCTCGATGGTCCCGTGCCGGTGCAAGGCGTGCCCGATGCGTGCCCGAGCCAGGGGCAACACCAACTGACAGTCGGCCGTCGGTTTGGCGGATCACCAGTACGCCGTCGAACGGACCCTTCGGGCTCCATCCCACCCAGCCCTTGACGTAGCGGCTTCGACGTAGGTGCCGTCGATGGACGAGCAGGACAGCGAGCTTACCTGTTGGGCCGACTGCCCACCGCAGAGGGCGTCGCGGCGGACCTGCGCGACTTTTTCAGTGATCCAGGCCGCCGGTCGGTTGACCTCAAGCGAGGTTGAGGTAGTCGGATGGGGGCATGCGTGCGATTCAGCTTCACGAGTTCGGTCCCCCCGGAAACCTGGTGCTCGACGACGTGCCCGACGTGTCGCCCGGCCCCGGCCAGGTCCGGATCGCGGTGTCGGCGAGCGGCGTGCACCTGCTCGACACGAGCCTGCGCCGGGGCGAGGCCGGCGGCCCGATGCCGCTGCCCGACCTGCCCACCATCCCCGGGCGGGAGGTCGCCGGCGTCGTCGACGACATGGGCGAGGGCGTCGACGGGTCGTGGCGCGGCAAGCGGGTCGTCGCGCACCTGGGCATGGTGCCGGGCGGGTACGCCGAGCAGGCGGTCACCTCGGTCGAGTCGCTCTACGTCGTACCGCAGAACCTGACCTGCGCCGAGGCGGTGGCGGCGGTCGGGACGGGCCGGACGGCGCTCGGGATCTTCGACCTGGAGACGCCGACGGCGGACGACGTCGTCTTCGTCCCGTCGGCGGCCGGTGGGGTGGGCTGGCTGCTGGTGCAGGCCGCGCGGACGACCGGTGCCACCGTGGTGGCGGCGGCGCGTGGCGCCGACCGGACGGCGGCGCTGCGCGACCTCGGCGCGGACATGGTGGTGGACTACGGGCTGCCGGACTGGACCGATCGGGTGCGGGAGCAGGTCGGCGGCCTGAGCCTGGTGTACGACGGGGTGGGCGGTGCGGTGGGTCGGTCGGCCCTGGAGCTGTTGAGGCCGGGCGGCCGGTTCATGATGTTCGGCTGGTCGGCCGGCGAGGCGACCCGGATCGGGACGGACGACGTCATCGGGCGCGGCCTGACCGTGGGCTGGCTGGGGCAGCGGATGCGTGCCCTGCCCGGCGGCATTCCGGCGCTGGCCGCCCGGTCGCTGGAGCTGGCCGGGAAGGGCTGGTGGCGCCCGTTGGTCACGACCTATCCGCTGGCTGACGCCGCGACGGCGCACGCCGACCTGGAGGGGCGCCGGGCGCTGGGCAAGGTGGTGCTGACCGTGGAGCGTTGACCGGGCACCCGGCCGCCCCGCCGACGACGCGCGGGGCGGCCGGGTGGGCGGTCGTCAGAGCGCGGCGCGGATCGCCTCGGCCAGCGTGGTCGGCTGCCGGCCGATCAGCTTCGCGAGGTCGTCGCTCTCGACGTCCAGGTCGCCCTGGGCGACGCCCCGGTCGCCGTCGGCGAGCACCTCCGCGTACGCCTGCGGCACGCCGGCGCCGGCGAGCACCTCGGCGTACTTCTCCACCGGGAGGTCGGTGTAGCCGACCTGGCGACCGGTCTGCCGGGACAGCTCCTCGGCCAGCTCGGTCATGGTGATCGGCGCGCCGGCCAGCTCGTACACCCGGTTGGCGTGGCCCTCGGTGGTGAGCACCGCCGCGGCGGCCTCCGCGTAGTCGGCGCGGGTGGCGGCGCCGATCCGGCCGTCGCCGGACGCGCCCACGACGCCGTGCTCCAGGTAGGTCGGGAGCTGCGGGAGGTAGTTCTCGACGTACCAGTTGTTGCGCAGGAGGACGTACGGCAGACCGGAGGAGAGGATCTCCTGCTCCGTCGCGCGGTGCTCGGTGGCGAGGATGAGGCTGGAGATGTCGGCCTTGGCGATGCTGGTGTAGACGACCAGCCCGACGCCGGCCTCCTTGGCGGCGTCGACGACGTTGCGGTGCTGCTGCACCCGCTGCCCGACCTCGCTGCCCGAGACGAACATCAGCTTCTCGGCCCCGGCGAGGGCGGCGCGCAGCGAGCCGGGCTCGCTGTAGTCGGCCCGCCGCACTGTCACGCCGCGCGCGGCGAGGTCGGCCAGCCGGTCGGTGTCCCGGCCGAGCGCCACGACCTGCCCGGCGGGTACGCCCCGGCGCAGCAGCGAGTCGACGATCAGGCGGCCGAGGTGGCCGGTGGCGCCGGTGACGACGATGGACATGGGCACTCCTTGCGTACGTGCGGGAGGGTGTCTGACGTCATCGGCAACGGGAATGCCACCGCGATACTTCCCGTTGGAGAGTAGGCACCTTGAAGTGCGTGACTTACCGATGGAGAGTGCAGTGCACCCGAACGTCTACGCCCGCAACTGCGGCAGCCGGCAGGTGCTGGACCGGATCGGCGACCGGTGGAGCGTCCTGGTCGTGCTCACCCTCGCCGACGGCACGAAGCGCTACGGCGAGCTGGCCCAGCGGATCGAGGGGGTGAGTCAGAAGATGCTCACCCAGACCCTGCGGGCGCTGGAACGCGACGGCCTGGTGACCCGGACGGTGCACGCGAGCGTCCCGCCGCGGGTCGACTACGCGCTGACCGACCTCGGCCGCAGCCTGCTCGACCTGGTCGCCGGGCTCGAGTCCTGGGCCACCACCCACCTCGACGAGGTGGAGGCCACCCGCGCCCGCTACGACGCCGAGCCGCACTAGACCGCCGCACGGGGGCTCGGGCGTGTGTCGGGGCGGACGGCCGACGGCGCGGGCGACAGCCGGGAGTCGGTGTTTCGCCGGCGCCGCGAGAAAGGCCAGCCCACCGGGAAGGCCGGCCTCCGGATGTAACGAGATTCGCTGACAAGACGCTGCGCTTGTAGCCCGCGAATATTCCCACCTCCGGGAATAGGCTCCGCATATCGACGGCCGCCACCTGCGGCCATCGCGTACCGGGGTCGGACGCGGATCGAGGGGGCGCGTCCGGCGCCGGTGCCGCTTCTCGTTTCACACCGGAGGACCCTGTGCGTCGTACCGCGCTCTTCGCCACACTGACCACCGCGACGCTCGCCGCGGCCGTCCTCGCCGCCACACCGGCGTCCGCGATCAACACCTACAACGCCCTGCCCGCCCCGGAGCGCACCGAGGTCGGCGCCCTGATCGTGCAGTGGGACCGCGACGGCGATCCCGGCACGCCGGACGTCGTGGACTGGTACTGCTCCGGCACCATGATCGACCGCGACGTTTTCCTGACCGCGTCGCACTGCACCACCGACTGGTCGCCGGGCGCCCGCTTCTACGTCTCGCTCGCCCAGGACGTGGAGGCGGAGCTGGCCGCCGCGAAGGCCGCCGGGCTCAGCCCGGCGCAGGTGGCCGCCGCCGTCGGCGTCGAGGGCACCGAGCACGTCCACCCCGACTACCCGGGCAACTCCGCCGACTCGCACGACATCTCCGTGGTCACCCTCGACACCGCGCAGGCGGCCGAGCTGGACCGGCGCTGGGACTTCACCCCGGCCACCCTGCCGACGGCCGGCCAGCTCGGCGCGCTCGGCTCCCGGGCGCTCGACGCGGCCCGCTGGGAGGTCATGGGGTACGGCACGGCGGAGGCCCAGCGCGAGCCCGGCGGGCACGTCCACCCGGGCGGCGGGGTGCGGATGAAGGCGGAGGTCGGCTTCGCCGCGCTCAACAACACCTGGGTGCGGCTCGCCATGAACGAGAGCCGCGACTACGGCGGGGCCTGCTACGGCGACTCGGGCGGCCCGAACTTCGTCACCATCGGCGGGCAGCGGCTCCTCGCCGCCACGACGATCACCGGCGACGCCCCCTGCTACGCCACCAACGTCACCTACCGGCTGGACAGCGACAGCGCCCGCGACTTCCTGGACGACTTCGTCGACCTGCCCTGACGGCGGAACGCGGCGGCGGCCGGCGGGACCATCGCCGGCCGCCGCCGCGCGTCACCGCCCGGCCGCCCCCGTCGCCGCGGTGCCGGCCGCCGAGGCCGGCCGGTCCGGCTGCCGTGCCCGCTCGCCCGGCCGCCGCCCGACCCGGCCGGCCGGTCAGCCTTCGGGCAGCTGGGCGACCTTGGTGAGCACCTTGTCGATCAGGCCGTACTCGCGGGCCTGCTCGGCGGTGAACCACCGGTCCCGGTCCCAGTCCTGCTGGATCTCGTCGAGGGTGCGCCCGCTGTGCCGGGCGATCAGCTCCTGCATGGTCCGCTTCACGTGCAGCATGTTCTCGGCCTGGATGGTGATGTCCGCAGCCGTGCCGCCCATCCCGCCGGACGGCTGGTGCATCATGATCCGCGAGTGGGGCAGCGCGTAACGCTTCCCGGCCGTCCCGGCGCAGAGCAGGAACTGCCCCATCGAGCCGGCCAGGCCGAGCGCCAGGGTGGCCACGTCGTTCTTGACGTAGCGCATGGTGTCGTAGACGGCCATCCCCGCGCTCACCGAGCCGCCCGGCGAGTTGATGTAGAGGAAGATGTCCCGGTCCGCGTCCTCGGCGGCGAGCAGCAGGATCTGGGCGCAGATCCGGTTCGCCGACTCGTCGGTCACCTCGGTGCCGAGGAAGATGATCCGCTCCTTCAGCAGCCGGTTGAACACCTGGTCGTCGAAGGACGGATGCCCACCGTCCAACATGCGTACGCCCGTAGCGATCATCGCGCGTCCTCCCACAGTGCCGGCGGGCGACCGGAGGCGCCCGGGGGACCGGCCCCTTCAGACTGCCCGCTGGACGGCGCGTCGCCGTAACAATTCTGCCGGCGGCAGATCCGCTGAGGGCGGAAGCGGCCGGGCCTAGACGACCGCCAGCCGCCGTCGGCCCGACCGGCACCGTCCGCAGCCGAGAACGGCACTGGTACGCGGCCCGGGGCGACCGCCGCGCGCGGAGGCGGAGCGTCCGACCCGGACGGTCGGCCCGCCGGCCCGGGGCGCCAGGTGGAGCAGCGGCCCGCCGGTCCGGAGACCGACTCGGGCGACCGGCGTGGCGTCGGGGGCGTCCGCCCGCTCCGGCCCGGCCGGGTCTGGGCCGGCCGGAGCGACCGCGGCGGAGGCCAGTTCCGCCCGGGGCGCCGCCGGGATGCGCGGCTCGACGCGGCGCAGGTCGTCGCGTGCCTCCTCGAGCAGGTCCGACAGGTGGATGCCGAGCGCCCGGCAGATCGCCGCGAGCACCTCCGAAGAAGCTTCCTTCCGACCGCGTTCGACCTCGGACAGGTAGGGCACCGACACCCCGGCGGCCTCGGCCACCTCGCGCAGCGTGCGGCCCTGCCGCAGGCGGAGCCGGCGCAGCACCCCGCCGATCACTCGTCGCAGCAACGACATGCGGGCCTCACTCTCGTGGTCGCCGTCGGGGACACCCCCATCATGCCCTGTCCCGGCCCCGTGGACCGGCCCGGTCGGCGCGCCGCCGTACGGGCGCCGCCGCGGCGGACCAGCGCGTCCAGGTTGCCCGACCGCCGCCACCGCGGCATCCGGGTCCGGACGCCCGACCGGTTGCCCCGTCGGCGACCCCGCCGTGCGGATTCCCGTCGGGCCGCTATGTTGTGGGCGTGCAGGCGACGACGGAGTCGGGGCAGGTCATCAGGTGATCCACTTTCCCGCGCAGCGACGGGGCCCACTGAGCGCGCTGAGCCTCCGCCTTGCCGCCGCCATCGGCCTGGTCTTCGCCACCGTCGCCGTGGTCTACCTCGACCGGGACGGCTACCGCGACGTCAACGAGGACGGCATGACCCTCCTCGACTGCTTCTACTACACGGTGGTCACCCTCTCGACCACCGGCTACGGCGACGTCACCCCGGTCAGCCAGACGGCCCGGCTGGTCAACGTCGTCTACATCACGCCGGCCCGGGTGATCTTCCTGATCATCCTGGTCGGCACCACCCTGGAAGTGCTGACCGAGCAGTACCGCACCGGGCGCCGCCTGTCGCGGTGGAGGAGAGCCGTGAAGGACCACGTCATCATCTGCGGCTACGGCACGAAGGGCCGCAGCGCGGTCTCCGCCCTGCTGGAGAACGGGCTGGACAAGTCCCGGATCGTGGTGGTGGAACGCAGCGGCCCGGCCCTGCGGCAGGCCACCTCGGCCGGTTTGGTGGCGATCGAGGGATCGGCGACCCGCTCGTCCGTGCTGAACGAGGCGCACGTCCGCAACGCCAAGGCGGTGATCATCGCGACCGACAGCGACGACGCCTCGGTACTGGTGGCGCTGACCGTACGGCAGCTCACCGCCGGCCAGGTGCGGATCATCGCCGCCGCCCGCGAGGCGGAGAACGCCCCGCTGCTCAAGCAGAGCGGCGCGCACCACGTGATCGTCTCCTCGGCCACCGCCGGCCGGCTGCTGGGCCTGTCCACCTCGGCCCCGCCGCTGATCGACGTGGTGGAGGACCTGCTCACCCCCGGCCAGGGCATGGCGCTGGCGATGCGCTCCGCCGAGCGGGCCGAGGTGGGCCGCTCCCCCCGGGAGCTGGACTCGCTGGTCATCGCCCTGGTCCGGCGCGGCAAGGTGGTGACGCTGGCCGACAAGGCCGGCGCGGTCATCGAGACCGGCGACATGCTCGTCCACGTCCGCGACGACCGCCCTCAGGCGACCACCACGCCCTGACCGGCCCCGCGCCATCCGACACCGGGCGGGCTGTGCCGACCTCGCCGGCGGTCGTCCCTGGACGGCCGCCCCGGTCCGAGCCTTTGGGCTGACCAAGAATCGTCTTCGCGGATCTTTTTCCGCGCCGGCTCGTTTGCTACCGTTTGGCGGCTTGGAATCGCCGGTGAGCGTTATCGATCGCAGCCGACGCGCCGTCAATGGCACAGGCACGACGGGGGCTTCATCTTTCGCACGTGGGTTGACGCCCCGCGCGTCGATCGTCGTCTTCCCGTCCGGTCGGGAACACCTCCGCTGAGCCGTTCCGAGCACCTCGTTAATCGAACGACGGGAAATCAATCAGTGGCTGAAGTGGCAACATCCGCAGGAGCCAGGCGGCGTTGGTCGGCCGGCGTCGTCGGCCTCGCCCTCGCCGGTGCGGCGTTCGTCGCACCCGCTACCGTCGCTCAGGCCGCCCCCGCCGGGGACGGCGTGTACGACGCGGCCAGCGAGTCCGGGACCAGGAACCTGGACAGGCTGCCGAACCTGCACAAGGGCAAGCTGGAGCTGCCCTCGCCGGGCGCCAAGGGACCGCGGTTCCAGACCGGCACGGGTCCGTCGCCGCGCATCGTGAAGGGGGAGTTCGCCAGCGCGTCGGAGTTCCCCTACATCGTCGGCGTCGTGACCAGCTTCAAGTACGCCGGAGAGTTCTACTGGTACTGGTGCACCGGCACGATCATCGCCCCCAACAAGGTGCTGACGGCCGCGCACTGCACCGCCGACGGCCCGGGCACCACCCGTGTCATTGCCGGTAACGACCAACTGCTCGACAGCAACGGCAACATCCTCGGTGGCAGCGGGTTTGTCGCCGAGGTCGGTTCCACCTGGACCCACCAGAGCTGGAACATCAGCGCGGTCTACAACGACCCGACGATCCCGATCAAGCACGACGTCTCGGTGCTGACGCTCAAGCAGAACCTGCCCGGCGAGTACACGCCGGTGACGCTGAGCACGCAGGGCGACTCGACGCCGTACCAGGAGGGCACCAGCGCGGTCATCGCCGGCTACGGCGTGACCGACTCGGACGAGGAGAACCCGGACAGCCGCCTGCGCAAGGGGACCGTTCCCATGCGGTCCGACTCGGTCTGCAGCACCTACGGGTACGACCCGAACGCGATGACCTGCGCCGGGGCGGGCACGCCCAGCGTGCCGAGCACCGACACGTGCGGCGGCGACTCCGGCGGTCCGCTGATGGTCGGCGGCAAGCAGGTCGGCATCACCAGCTGGGGCTTCGAGCCGTGCGGCACGAGCCCGGGCTACTACGTCCGGCTGAACAACTACGTCAACACGGTCAAGGAGGACCTGACCCGTCCGCCGCTGATCAACGCCGACTGGGCCGGCGACGGTCACACCGACCTCATCGCCCGGGACACCGCCGGCAACCTCAAGCTCTTCGAGGGCGCCGGGTTCGCCAACAACGGGTACGGCGGCTTCTACTACGCGCCGAAGCAGCTCAACTCGGGCTGGGGCAGCTTCAAGCGGGTCTTCCGCGTCTACAACTGGAACGGCGACAAGCGGCCGTCCATCATGGCGATGAAGACCACCGGCGAGCTGTACATCTACAACACCGACGGGGCCGGCAACTTCGTCGGCGGCGGCAAGCTGATCGGCACCGGCTGGGCGAACTTCACCGCGCTCATGGTGACGAACAACTGGATGGGCAACAACCGCCCGAGCCTGCTGGTGCGCAAGTCCAACGGTGACCTCATCCGCTACACCAGCAACGGTGCGGGCGGCTGGGAGAACCCGGCGGGCACCCGGATCGGCACCGGCTGGAACGGGTTCAACCTGTTCCTCACGCCGGGCGCCTGGAAGGGCGACGGGCTTGAGGTGATCATCGGTCGCACCTCGACCGGTTACCTCAAGATGTACCAGTCCGACGGCAAGGGCGGCTGGACCAACCCGGCCGGCACCCAGATCGGCAGCGGCTGGGGTGGCTTCAAGAGCATCCTCACGCTGGGCGACTGGAACGGCGACAACATGATGGACATGCTGGGTGTCAACAGCAACAACCAGATGCGGCTCTACACGACCAATGGCAAGGGCCAGTGGATCGACGCGAGCGGCAAGGTGATCTCCAGCGGTTGGGGCAGCTACAACCTGATCTTCTGATCAGGGGAGCCACTCCCGCGTAATAACGGAATGGGGCCCGCAACCGGTCGGTTGCGGGCCCCATTTTCGTCCTGGCGTTGCGGCGGCCGGTCGCTCCCCCTCGCGGGGCGGCGACCGGCCGCGCCGGTCAGAGGATGGTCCAGGTGTCCCCGCTGGCGAGGAGACCGGCGAGCTGCTGCTCCGGGGTCTCGGTCACGGTCGCCCTCGCTGCGGCGAGCTGCCCCTGCACCACGCTGTCGTAGGACGGGCGGTCGACCGAGCGGAACACCCCGATCGGGGTGTTGCGCAGGTCGAGGCCGGGCAGCCGGGACAGCGCGAAGGCGTACGCCGGGTCGGTGACGGTCGCGTCGTGCACGACGATCTCCCCGGGGCTGACCGAGGCGGTCTCCCGGACCTCCAGGCCGAACCCGCCGGGCGGGTGCACGACGCAGAACTGCCCGTCCTTGCCGAACGTGATGGGCTGCCCGTGCTCCAGCCGGATCAGGTAGTCGTCCCGGGTGGCCGGCTCCTTGAGCTGGTCGAACGCCCCGTCGTTGAAGATGTTGCAGTTCTGGTAGATCTCCACGAACGCCGAGCCCTGGTGCTCCGCCGCGGCCCGCAGCACCGACTGGAGGTGCTTGCGGTCGGAGTCGATGGTGCGGCCCACGAAGGTGGCCTCGGCGCCGAGGGCGAGCGAGAGCGGGTTGAACGGGGCGTCGGCCGAGCCGGCCGGCGTCGACTTCGTGACCTTGCCGACCTCGGAGGTCGGCGAGTACTGCCCCTTGGTCAGGCCGTAGATCCGGTTGTTGAACAGCAGGATCTTCAGGTTGACGTTGCGGCGCAGCGCGTGGATCAGGTGGTTGCCGCCGATGGAGAGGGCGTCACCGTCGCCGGTGACCACCCAGACCGACAGGTCGGGACGGCTGGCCGACAGGCCGGTGGCGATCGCCGGGGCGCGGCCGTGGATCGAGTGCATCCCGTAGGTGTTCATGTAGTACGGGAAGCGGGACGAGCAGCCGATGCCGGAAACGAAGACGATCCGCTCGCGCGGGATGTTCAGCTCCGGCATGAACTGCTGGATCGCGGCGAGGATCGCGTAGTCGCCGCAGCCGGGGCACCAGCGCACCTCCTGGTCGGACTTGAAGTCCTTGGCGGTGAGCTTGAGGGCGACGGGCTCAGACATTCTTCAGGACCTCTTCCAGCATCGTCTCCAGCTCGTTGGCCGTGAACGGCAGGCCGCGGACCTGGTTGTAGCCGATCGCGTCGACCAGGTACTTGGCCCGGATCACGTGGGCGAGCTGGCCGAGGTTCATCTCGGGGATGACCACGCGGTCGTAGGAGCTCAGCACCGTGCCGAGGTTGGCCGGCATCGGGGCGAGGTGCCGCAGGTGCGCCTGGGCGATGGAGTGGCCGCGCTGGCGCAGGCCCCGGCAGGCCGCGCCGATCGGCCCGTACGTCGAGCCCCAGCCGAGCACCAGCACCCGGGCGTCACCGTTCGGGTCCTCGACCTCGACGTCCGGCACCGGGATCGTCTCGATCCGGGCCGCCCGGGTGCGCACCATGAAGTCGTGGTTCGCCGGGTCGTACGAGATGTCGCCGGTCTTGTCGGCCTTCTCCAGGCCGCCGATGCGGTGCTCGAGCCCGGCGGTGCCCGGGACGGCCCACGGCCGGGCCAGGGTCTCCGGGTCGCGCAGGTACGGCAGGAAGGTGGTGCCGTCCTCGCCGTTGGGCTTCGTGGCGAACTCGACCCGCAGGTCGGGCAGCGACTCGACGTCGGGCAGCAGCCACGGTTCGGAGCCGTTGGCGACGTAGTTGTCGGACAGCAGGATGACCGGGGTGCGGTAGGTCAGCGCGATCCGGGCCGCCTCGATGGCCGCGTGGAAGCAGTCCGCCGGCGAGCGCGGCGCGATGACCGCCACCGGGGCCTCGCCGTGGCGGCCGTAGAGCGCCATGTTGAGGTCGGCCTGCTCGGTCTTCGTGGGCATGCCCGTGGAGGGGCCGGCCCGCTGCACGTCGACGATCACCAGCGGCAGCTCCAGCGCCACGGCGAGGGAGATCGTCTCGCTCTTGAGCGCCACGCCCGGGCCGCTGGTCGTGGTGACGCCGAGTGAGCCGCCGTAGGACGCGCCCAGCGCCGCGCCGACCGCCGCGATCTCGTCCTCGGCCTGCATGGTGAGCACGCCGAAGCGCTTGTGCTTGCTCAGCTCGTGCAGGATGTCCGAGGCCGGGGTGATCGGGTAGGCGCCCAGGAAGACCGGCAGCCCGGAGCGCACGCCGGCCGCCACCAGCCCGAGCGACAGGGCCGCGTTGCCGGTGATGTTGCGGTAGGTGCCCGGCTGCATCTTCGCCGGTTTGACCTCGTAGCGGACCGCGAAGTCCTCGGTCGTCTCGCCGAAGTTCCAGCCGGCGCGGAACGCCGCGACGTTCGCCGCGACCAGCTCCGGGCGGGCGGCGAACTTGCGCTCCAGGAAACGCAGCGTCGACTCGTAGGGCCGGTTGTACATCCAGGAGAGCAGGCCGAGGGCGAACATGTTCTTCGCCCGCTCGGCGTCCTTCTTGGACACGTCGTGCTCGGCGAGCGCGCCGACCGTCATCGACGTCAGCGCCACCGGGTGCACCACGTAGCCGGCGAGCGTGTCGTCCTCGAGCGGGTTCGCCTGGTAACCGACCTTGGCCAGGTTGCGCTTGGTGAACTCGTCGGTGTTGACGATGATGTCCGCCCCGCGTGGCAGGTCGACGAGGTTGGCCTTGAGTGCCGCCGGGTTCATCGCCACCAGCACGTTCGGCGCGTCGCCGGGGGTCAGGATGTCGTAGTCGGCGAAGTGCACCTGGAAGCTCGACACGCCCGGCAGGGTGCCGGCGGGGGCCCGGATCTCCGCCGGGAAGTTCGGCAACGTGGAGATGTCGTTGCCCAGCTGCGCGGTCTCCGAGGTGAACCGGTCGCCGGTGAGCTGCATGCCGTCGCCGGAGTCGCCGGCGAACCGGATCACCACCCGGTCCAGTTGACGGATCTGCTTGGTCACGCCTGCACCTCGCTTCGCTGTGCGCGGTCGCGTGGGCGGCTGAACATGATGGTGACCTCGCCTAGCCCGGCCACGTGACCTCCTTGACGCACCGCTGCACCGGACCCGCGCGGGGCAGGCCCGGTCCGCCGTAGTTCCTCACCTGAGAGCCTACGTCGGATCGCCCTTCCAACTTTCTCGTAGGCCGCCCTCTGGGATGCGATCGGGCGGGGTTCCACACCGGTTTGCGGTGTTTCCGCCCGCCCGCCGTAATCCAGATCACCGGGGCACCCGTCGATCCGGGCCGGGCGACCGGCTTCCCCGGGTCAGTCCGTCGGCGCGGGCGCCGTCGTCGGCTCCGGCACCGGGGCCCCCAGCCGCCGCCGCAGGGAGGTGGTGGCCAGCGTGAGGGCCAGGACCACCAGCAGCGTGGAGACCACGATCAGGATGATCGCGGTCTGCCGCACCGACCCGCCCCCGCCGGCACGCAGGGCGGGGGCGTCGGCGGCCAGCACGCCCTGCGACCCGGTCGGCGCGGGCGGCGAGACCACCGGGGTGGCCAGGGCGGCGGCCGCGGTGATCCGGAAGCTCATCTGCATTTGCCGGGCCCGGCCGCTGCGCGGGTCGAGCTTGCCGAGCACCGCGCCGGCCAGCGGGGCGACCCGCTGGGCCTCGGGCGTCGCGGACACCGGCAGCCGCAGGTGGGCGGCGCGGCCCGCGGGGACCGTGCCCAGGTCGCAGCGGGTCCGCGTCGGGCCGGCGGCGGTGCAGCCCGCCGGGGGTGTCGGCACGGTCACCCCGGCCGGCAGGACCACCTCGATCCGGCCGTCGGCGTCCACCCGGCCGGTGTTGCCCAGGCGTACGTCGAGCCCGCTCGCCCCGCCGCTGATGTCGAAGGCGACCTCGCCGGCCTCCAGCCTGATCCCGGGCGCCGGCGGGCCGGGCGGGAAGAGCACGGCGAAGCCCTCGTCGTCGCGCGCCGGCTCCGCGCCGGGGGCGGTCGCGGTGACCTGAACGGAGCCGCTGATGGGCATCTGCCGCCAGGCGTCGCCGGCCACGCGTACGCGGATCAGGGTGCTGAACCGGGCGCCCGGCGCGCTCGTCCACTCGCCGCAGCGGTGTGCCCCGCCGCCGACGTGGGCGCAGCCCCGGGTGCCGGCGTCGGTCAGCCCGGCCGGGAGCGTGTAGGCGAGCCGGATCCGGGCGGGCGGCGCCCCGGTGTTGGTGACGGTCACCCGCAACGTGGCCACCGTGCTCGGCGCGTTCCAGTAGGCGGCGGTCAGGGTGATGTCGTCGGTGGTGACGCGGACCCCGGCCGGGGAAGCCGCCGGGCTGCCCGGGGCGGGCGCGCTCGGGCGCACCGGCGGCGCCGACGGTGCCGTCGGCGGCGCGCTGAGGGTCGGTGCGGCGGTGGTCGGCGCCGGTCCCTCCGGGGCCGTGGACGTCGGGGTCGGCTCGGTCGTCCCGGCCGGCGGCGTGGACGCCGGTGGCGGAGAGGTGGTCGACGGCGCCTCGCTGGGCACCGGTCCGGTGTCCGTCGGGTCCGCCGTCGACGGCTCCGCGCCGGGCTCGCCGACCGGGTCCGTGGCGGCGGCGGCGACCCGGGCGGCGGTGGGGGCCGCAGCCGCCCAGCCCGGCACCGCGGCGACCGTGAGCCCGACCGCGAGGGAGATCGCCAGCAGGGGAGCCGTGCGCCGGTCACACGCCCGTCGGCCGGGCCGTACGTCCACGCGGGCCATCTGTCCTCCGTGACGATGAGTGAGGGTTCCTATGTTCGGCAACTGTTGTCCACTGGCACTAGTCCCGCCCGGAAACAAGTCCGTAACGCTCGGCCGGCCGCGCGGGGCGGTAGGCTGATCGACCGTGACCGGTTACCTGGGCTCGTACGCGACGCTCGGGCTCCTGCTGCTCGCCAGCGTCCTCTTCTTCGTTACGGCGTTCTCGGCCAATCGGGTGTTACGTCCTGCCCGTCCGGCCGATCCCTACGGCAAGCGGGCCAGCTACGAGTGCGGCCTCGACCCCGTTGGCGCCGACTGGGCGCAGATGCAGATCCGTTACTACGTGTACGCGTATCTCTACGTGTTGTTCGCCGTGGAGTCCGTGTTCCTCTTCCCCTGGGCGGTGGTCTTCGACCGGCCGGGGTTCGGGATGGTGACGGTCGTGGAGATGGCGGTCTTCGTCGCGGTGCTGGCGCTGGGCATCCTCTACGCCTGGCGGAAGAACATCCTGCGCTGGACCTGACCTGACCTGACCTGACCCGAGCCCGAGCCCGAGCCCGACCGGCCCGGGCGCCGGCGATCGTCCGGCTCCCACCGCCCGCGCCGGCCGCCGTGGTCAGGTCGGGCCGCGCGAGGTCGTCGTGGTCAGGCCAGGCCGCGCCGGGTCGCCGCCGGCGGGCGGTCACCGCGGATCGACGCGACCATGTCGAGCACCCGGCGGGTGGGGCGGACCTGGTGCGCCCGGAACACCCGGGCGCCCAGCCAGGCGGAGACGGCGGTGGCCGCCAGCGTCCCCTCCAGCCGCTCGGTCACCGGGAGGTCCAGCGTCTCGCCGACGAAGTCCTTGTTCGACAAGGCGACCAGCAGCGGCCAGCCGGTGTCGGTGAGCTCGTCGAGCCGGCAGGTGATCTCCAAGGAGTGGCGGGTGTTCTTGCCGAAGTCGTGCGCCGGGTCGATCAGGATCCCGTCGGCCCGTACGCCCAGCCCGACCGCGCGCTCGGCGAGCCCGGTCACCGTCGCGACCACGTCGGCGACCACGTCGGGGAAGGCCGCCCGGTGCGGCCGGGTCCGGGGTGCCAGACCACCGGCGTGCGAGCAGACCAGCCCGGCGCCGGTCTCCGCCGCCACCCGGGCCAGGGCCGGGTCGGCGCCGGACCAGGTGTCGTTGAGCAGGTCGGCGCCCGCGGCCACCGCCTCCACCGCGACCTCGGCCCGCCAGGTGTCGATCGAGATCACCACGTCGGGGAAGGCGGCCCGCACGGCGGCGATGGTCGCCACCGTGCGTCGGATCTCCTCGGCGACGTCGACCTCGGCGCCCGGGCCGGCCTTGACCCCGCCGATGTCGATGATCTCGGCGCCCTCCTCGACCGCCCGCTCCACGGCGTGCAGCGCGCTGTCCTGGGCGAAGGTCGCGCCCCGGTCGAAGAACGAGTCCGGCGTCCGGTTGACGATCGCCATCACCACCAGTTCGCCCGGGCCGAACGTCCGCCCACCGAGCCGAAGCGCCCCGGCCATACCGCCTCCTGAAGGTCCGCGCCGTCGTCCCGTCCCCGTCGCCGGCCGATCACGACGCTATCCGGTCCGCCGCCGCCGGGCCCGCCCGGCGGGCCGGCGCCGCCGCGCTCCGCCCGTCGCCGCCACGCCGGGCGGCGGGCCGGCGTCCCGGTTCCGGTGCGCCGGTGGGGTGGTGGGGTCGCTCCGGCCCCTTCGACATGCCACGATCTGTGCATGGATCAGGTTCTGCTCCTGCTTGTCGTCGCGCTGACCGTCGCGGCCGTGGTGTTCGGTGTGACCGTGCTGGTCACCGGCCGGGATCCCGGCCTGACGCCGGCCGAGCCGGACGGGCGCGCCGTGCCGCTGCCGGCCACCCGCCCGCTCCGCGAGGCCGACGTGGGTGAGGTCCGGTTCGACACGGCGCTGCGCGGCTACCGGATGGACCAGGTCGACCAGGCGATGCGCCGGGCGGCTTACGACATCGGCTACAAGTCCGAGCTCGTCGGCGTGCTGGAGGCGGAGGTCGCCGCGCTGCGCGAGGGGCGGACCGCGGACGCCGACGCCCTGCGCCGCGCCCGGGAGCAGGCGACCGGGACGACCGCCGCCGAGGCTTCGCCGCAGGCCCGGGGGACGGTGCCGGTCGGGGCCGACCGGCCGGACGCCGCCGGGGACCGGACCGGCCGCGTCGCCGCCGAGGACCCCGCCGGGGGAGAACCACGTGAGCCCCGGCGCGAGGACCTGACCGGCGTAAACGACCAGGCGGTGTCCCCGTCGGGCGACGACCGGGTGACGGCACCCTCGGGCGACGACGACTCGACGGCGCCGGCGGGCGACGCCGGGCGGCAGGGGCCGGTGGTCCGGTCGGAGTCGGCGTGACCGGGCCCGTGGGCGGCGACAACCTGCGCGAGGCGGCACAGCCCGGCGCGGGCGAGGTCACCGCCACGGTGATCGTCGACGCGCCGGCGGAGCGGGTCTTCGCGGCGCTGACGGCCTGGGAGCGGCAGTCGGACTGGATCCCGTTCACCACCGTCCGCGTGGTCGAGGGGGACGGCGGCGAGGGCAGCCTCGTCGAGGCGGTCACCGCGCTCGGCCCGGCCGTGCTGCGCGACGAGATGCGAGTGGTCCGGGTGGACGCGCCCTACGAGGTCCGGGTGGTGCACTGCGGGAAGCTGCTGCGCGGCCCCGGCGTGCTGCGCTGCACACCGCTGGCGCGGGACCGCACCCAGGTGGTCTGGCACGAGTGGTTCCACCTGCCCGGCGGCCCGGCCGGCCGGGTGACCTGGCCGGTGCTTTGGCCCGGCTCGAAGTTCGGCCTGACCCAGGCGCTGAAGAAGTTCGGCCGGCTGGTCGAGCAGGGCCGGCTGCCCTGACCGTCGGCGATTGCGTGATCGACTCGACATCCCTGACAGTCGGGGTGTCGACCCGGCCAGGACGCCCCGATCTCATTGACCTCGGCCTGACCGAGCCGTGCCGGCGGTGCGCGTACGGACGCCGGAGGGCGACCGCAGGCGTCGGGGCCGTCGGGCCCGTGCCCTAGCGTGGACGCGTGACTGACCTGGTGATCGGCGCCGACGGGCTGCCGCGCTGCGGCTGGGGGACCAGCACCCCGGACTACGCCGCCTACCATGACACCGAGTGGGGCCGTCCCCTGCACGGCGACGACGCGCTCTACGAACGGATAACGCTGGAGGCTTTCCAGTCGGGGCTGTCCTGGCTGACCATCCTCCGCAAGCGTCCGGCGTTCCGGCTTGCCTTCGACGAGTTCCGGATCGAGACGGTGGCCGGCTACGGCGAGGCCGACGTGGCCCGGCTGCTCGCCGACGCCGGCATCGTCCGCAACCGGGCCAAGATCGAGGCGGCGATCGCCAACGCCCGGGTGGCGCTGGAGCTGCCCGAGGGGCTCTCCGCGCTGCTCTGGTCCTTCGCCCCACCGCCCCGCCCGGCCCGGCCCACGTCCTTCGCGCAGGTGCCCGCGCTGACCGCGGAGTCCACCGCGCTGGCCAAGGCGCTCAAGAAGCGCGGCTTCCGGTTCGTCGGTCCCACCACGGCCTACGCGCTGATGCAGGCCACCGGGATGGTCGACGACCACCTTGCGGGCTGCCACGTCGTGGCGGTGCGGGCGGCGTGATGGGATGGAGGGCATGACGACCGACACCGCGCACCGGGTGGACGGGGCGGCCCACGCCGACGGCACGGGGGCCTGGGCCGTGCTGCTGCCCGGCGGGCGCTACGAGGCCGAGCGGCTCGTCCACCACGACACGCTCGAACTGACCGGTCTGGCCGATGCCGACCGGCCCCGCCCCGGCGACCGGGTGGCAGTGCTGGCCGACGAGCCGCCACGGCTGGTGGCGCTGGGTCGGGTCGCCGCGGCCAGCGGCCAGGAGCGGGAGGACCCGGAGGATCCGCTCTCCGATCGGGGTGAGGCGCCGCTGGTGGTGGCGTACACCCGGCGGGCCTTCGACGAGCCGGTGCCGGCCGAGGCGGTGGCGCTCGACGGGCCGGTGACCGCGCTCGACCCGACGGTGTTCCGGGAGCTGGCCGACAAGCTCGGCCCGCCGCCGCAGCGGCGTTCCTGGCTGGTCAGCCTCGACCTGCCGATCGAGGCCGGCTCGCCCGCCGAGGCGGTCCGGCTGTTCTGGGCGTACGTGCAGGAGCTGGGGCCGCGCGAGCTGCCCACCTTCGTCTCGCCCTCCGGCGACGAGCTGGCCATGCAGGCGTTCGTGCTCGGCACGGAGGCCAACCAGGATCCGGAGGAGGACGACTGACCTGACCGGGGCGACGTCCACGACGACACCGGGCCGGGGGCGGTTGCGCCGATGCCTGGCCGCCCGGGCGGTTGCGACGCGACGCCCGGGCGGAGCCGGAGGCGTCAGCGGCCCTCGAAGACCGGCTTCTGCTTGTTGACGAAGGCGACGGTGGCGACCCGGTGGTCGGCGGTGCCCCCGCAGATCGCCTGGGCCTGCGCCTCGGCGGCGAGGGCGTCGGCGAGGGTGCCCGCGTCGGCGATGGAGAGCTGCCGCTTGATCGCCCCGTACGCGACGGTCGGGCCGGCGGCCAGCCGGGCGGCCAGCTCCTGCGCGGTCGGCAGCACCTGCTCGTCGTCCTCCACCAGGCGGTTGAGCAGCCCGAGCTGGCAGGCCTCCGCCGCGCGCACCGGCTCGGCCAGCATCAGCAGCTCGACCGCCTTGGCGTGGCCGACCAGCCGGGGCAGCGTCCAGGAGGCGCCGGTGTCGGCGGCGAGCCCGACCCTGGCGAAGGCCATCAGGAAGCTGGTCGACGGCCCGCCGATGCGGATGTCGGCCAGGAAGGCGAGCGAGGCGCCCGCCCCGGCGGCCATCCCCCGCACCGCCGCGACCACCGGCTTCGGCAGGTTGGCGAGCCGGGCGGCGATCGGGTTGTAGTGCGCCCGGACGGTGTGAAGCGGGTCGCCGTCGTTGGACTCCAGCGTCTGCACGTGCTCGCGCAGGTCCTGGCCCGCGCTGAACGACTGGCCCGCGCCGGCGAGCACCACGGCCCGGCAGGCGCGGTCGTTCTCCAGCTCCGCCAGGGTGTCCCGCAGCGCTTCCTTGAGCGCCACGTCGAGCGCGTTCATCGCCGTCGGGCGGTTCAGTGTCAGGGTGACGACGGCGTCGGTGCGGTCGACGAGCAGGGGCTCGGTCACGTCTCACGACCCTTCTGTCGGGCGAGGCGGTTGCCGGCGTCGAGGCACTGCTCGACGTACCGGTCGGCGGCCGGCCGCAGCCGGGCCGCGTGCCGGTCGAAGAAACTGGCCGCGGCGGTGCCGGGCCAGCGTTCGGGGAGCAGCGCCGGCGGCAGCTGCGGGTCCCGGAAGAGGAAGGTACGCCACGCGTGCACGAGTCGGAACCGGGCGGCGTACGCCTCCTCGTCCTGGCTGCGTACGGTGACGCCGGCCAGCAGCGGCCGCTGCTCGGCGACGAACTGCTCGTACGCCTGGCCGATCTCGGTCAGGTTCCAGGCGCGGCGCACGACGCCCATCGCGCCGGGGGTGCCGGAGGTGTGCGCGGCGGTGAACCGTTCGTAGCGCACGCCCGCCTCGTCGAGCAGCACGTCCACGTCCTCGCCGGGACGGGTGGCCACCCAGGTGCAGTCGTCCAGGGCCCCGTAGCCGAGGAAGGTCAGGTTGGCGGCGAGGCGTTGGCGTTCCCGCCGCGCGGCGGGCGCCTCCAGCACCAGCAGGTCGAACCGGCCGTCCCAGGTGATCCGGCCGGTCCGGTAGATCCGGGCGGCCGCCTCGTCCAGTCGGCGGGCGGCTTTTGGTGTGATCGAATATCCCGGGCCGGAGGTGAGCCGGCACGGGTCCAGCCATCCCTGGCGGACCATCCGGGAGACCGCCGTACGCACGGCGGGCGGGGCGATCCCGAGCGGCGCCAGCAGCTTGACCAGGGCGGCGACGGGTGCCCGGCCGCCCCTCGCCCGGAGGTGGTCGCCGTACAGGTCGAAGAGTGCCGACCGTGCCTGCATGACCGCACATTGTGACAGGCCTTCTCAGGATAAGCTAGATGCTGTTACATCAATGCTGCTTCGGTTTGGGTCCGGCGGTGTTCATCAGGGAAAATCGTTGGTCGACACCCCCGCGTACGTTGCGGGTGGTCAAGACGAAGTGGCTGTGGGGCAACCCACCGACCCTGGTGTAGGTCTGAGGGGAGACAACATGGCGGCGATGAAGCCGCGGACGGGCGACGGTCCGCTGGAAGTCACCAAGGAGGGCCGGGGCATCGTCATGCGGGTCCCGCTGGAGGGCGGTGGCCGGCTCGTCGTCGAGATGACTCCCGACGAGGCCAACGCGCTCGGTGACGCGCTCAAGGCGGCTGCCGGCTGACCGAGGAGCGGTCCGCGCGCCCGCGCGGACGTTTCGTCAACCCCTGAGCCACCGGCCCCGCCGGTGGCTCAGGGTCTTCATTCCCCGCGGAGCCCGGCTCCGCGAGCTTTCCTGGAGGTACGGCACCGCGTGCTCGCCATTCGTCTGCTCGTCGAGCCGGAACGGCCCGACGTCCTCGTGCTGCCCGTGCGGCCCGCCGCGGCCGACGACGCCCCGGCCCGGCCGGTTCCGACCGGCGTGGCGCTGCCCGACGGCGTGGCCGAGGAGGCCGCCGCCCTGGTCCCGGCCGCGCGCGCGACCGGGCGGCCCGGCGAGGTCCAGGCGCACCTCCGGCCCGGGCACGACCCCGGCCGCCTGCTGCTGCTCGGGATCGGCGAGGGCGACGAGGCGGGATGGCGGACGGCCGGCGCGGCGCTCGCCCGGGCCGCCAGGGATGAGACGCGCGTCACTCTGGCCATGCCGGCCGGGGTCACCCCGGCGGCCGTACGCGGGCTGGTCGAGGGGCTGCTGCTGGCCTCGTACCGGTTCCGGCTGACCGAGGCGGGCGCGGCCGCGGCGCTGGCCGGGGTCGACGTCGTGGTGGCCGACCCGGACGCGCACGCGCCGGCCGTGGAGGCTGCCGGCACGACCGCCCGGATGACCAGGTTCGCCCGCGACCTCACCAACACCCCGTCGTCGGTCAAGAACCCGGAGTGGTTCGCCGGCCAGGTCGCGCTCGCCGCGGCCGAGGTCGACGTGCCGGACCTGCACCTGCGGGTACGCGGCCCGGAGGAGCTGGCGGCGGAGGGCTTCGGCGGGATCCTCGCGGTCGGCGGCGGCTCGGCCAGCGCTCCGCGACTGGTCGAGCTGGACTGGCGACCGGCCGGCGCGCGTACGCACGTGGTGCTGGTGGGCAAGGGGATCACCTTCGACACCGGCGGCATCTCGATCAAGCCGGTGCCGGCGATGAAGCTGATGCGCAAGGACATGGCCGGCGCGGCGGCGGTGGTCGCGGCCACCCTCGGCGCGGCGGCGCTGCGCCTGCCCGTCCGGGTCACCACGCTCGCGCCGCTGGCGGAGAACATGCTCAGCGGCTCGGCGTTCCGCCCCGGCGACATCGTCCGCCACTACGGCGGCACGACCAGCGAGACCACCAACTCCGACGCCGAGGGGCGGCTGGTCCTCGCCGACGCGCTCGCCTACGCCGTCGCCGAGCTGAAGCCCGACCTGCTGGTGGACCTCGCCACGCTGACCGGGGCGAACGCGGTCGCGCTGGGCAAGCGGATGGGCGCGCTCTACAGCGAGAACGACGGGCTCGCCGCCGACGTGCTGGCCGCGATCGGGGCCGCCGGCGAGGCGGCCTGGCGGATGCCGCTGCCCGCCGACTACACCGAGCACCTCGGCAGCGAGCTGGCCGACCTGCACAGTTCGCCGGACCGGGGCGCGGGCTCGGTGATGGCCGCCCTCTACCTGCGCGAGTTCACCGGCGAGCTGCGCGACCGGTGGCTGCACGTGGACATGTCCGCGCCGTCGTGGGCCGAGGGCGACGACGCCGAGCTGACCAAGGGCGCGACCGGCTGGGGCGTACGCTCGCTGCTGCGCTGGCTGGGGACGCTGGGCTGACCGCCGGGCGGCGCCGGCCCTCGGCGGGCCGGCGCCCGGTCAGCACTTGACGGCGGCGAGCAGCCCGTGGCCGACCGGCAGCAGCGCCGGGGTCCAGTGTTCCGACTCCCGGACCGCCTTGATCGTCTCGCGGATGGTGACCGTCTCGACGTCCCGGGCGGCGGGGTCGCCGATCCGGCCGTCGGCCAGCATGCCGTTGAGCGCCAGCACGCCGCCGGGCCGCAGCAGCCGCAGCGCCGCGTCCACGCAGGCGGCGAACCCGGTCGACTCGGCGTCCACGAAGACCAGGTCGTACGCGCCGTCGGCGAGGCGGGGGAGCACGTCCAGCGCCCGGCCGGTGATGATCCGGGTCCGGCCGGCGGCGAAGCCCGCCTCGGCGAAGATCCGGCGGGCGATGCGCTGGTGCTCCACCTCCACGTCGATCGTGGTGAGTACGCCGTCGGCGCGCATGCCGCGCAGCAGCCAGACCCCGCTGACCCCGGTGCCGGTGCCGATCTCCACCACGGCGCGGGCGCTGCCGGCGGCGGCGAGCAGCCGCAGCGCCGCGCCGGCGCCGGGGGTCACCGCGTCGAGGCCGACCTCCCGGGCCAGGCTGCGGGCGGTGCGCAGTACGAGGTCCTCGGTCACGTAGGACTCGGCGAACTGCAGGGCCTGGGTCGTCGAACTGCCGGAACCGGCGACCGTGGCGATGGGACACCTCCGGGCGGCGCGAGTGGTGCGGGGGCGGGTGGGCACTGTGAGCCTAGAGGCGACGCCGAACGGACGCAGCCGCGCGTCCGCCACCCGACGATCACGGCCGGCAACCGGTGACTGAGTCAGTGGCATCCGTGTAATCCTGGAAGCGGTATTCCGTCGATCGCGACCGGGCGGCCCCCTCGCCGGTTCCGTGGCGTGCGGGATCCGGGGAAGGACTGGGAGGCACCGACGTGACCGACGGCTGGGACTGGCGCCAGCCCGGGGGGACTCCGGCACCGGCGCGACCGCCGGGGCCCGGGTACCCGCCGGCGGGGTCGCCACCGGCGCTCCAGGGCGCCGCGGGCGGCACGACATCGCCCTGGTGGTCCGACGCGCTCGCCGACCCGTGGCGCGACCCGGCCGCGCCGGCCGCCGTGGTGGTGCCGGCCGCCCCGAGCCCCGGCACCGAGCCCGAGCCGGTCAGCGACCCGGACGCACCGGGCCGGCCGACGCTGCGTCAACTGCTGCTCATCCCGCTGATCACCGCGCTGCTCGCGGGCAGCCTCGGCGGCGCCCTCGGGTACGCCTTCGCGGTGCGCGGCGGCGCCGGGGGCGGGCCGGTGCTCGGCGCCGACCCCCAGGCCCCCGGCCTGGCCCAGCGCCGGCCCGAGTCGCTCGCCGGGGTCGCCGAGCGGGTGCTGCCCAGCGTGGTGACCGTCCGGGTGGCCAGCCTCGGCGGCACCAGCGAGGGCTCCGGCTTCGTCGCCAGCGCCGACGGGCACGTGATCACCAACGACCACGTGGTGGCGGGGGCGACCGGCGGCAAGGCGTCGGTGATCTTCAACGACGGCAGCTCGGCCCCGGCCACCGTGGTCGGGCAGGACCCGGAGTCCGACATCGCGGTGATCAAGGTCTCCCGGACGGGCCTGCGCCCGGTCGAGTTCGGCGACTCGGACGCGCTGGCCGTGGGCGACCCGGTGCTGGCCATCGGGTCGCCGCTCTCGCTGGCCAACACGGTCACCGCCGGCATCGTCAGCGCGCTTGACCGGACGATGCAGGCCGGCGAGCCGGGCGGCCCCACGCGCTACTACGCGGCGATCCAGACCGACGCGGCGGTCAACCACGGCAACTCCGGCGGCCCGCTGGTCGACGGGGCCGGCCGGGTGATCGGCGTCAACTCGACGATCAAGTCGCTGGTCTCGGACGGGCAGGAGGCGGGCAACATCGGCCTCGCCTTCGCCATCCCGATCAACCAGGCCAAGCGGGTCACCCAGGACATCATCGGCACCGGCAAGGCCCGGCGGACGGTGATCGGCGCCCAGGTGGGCGGGCAGGGCGCGGGCACCGGCGGGGCCGGCGTACGCCTCGCGGCCGTCGAGCCGTCCGGGCCGGCGGCCGGCGCGGGGCTGAGGGCCGGCGACGTGATCCTCAAGCTCGCCGGGCGGCCGATGACCGAGCCGACCGACCTGATCGCCCTGGTGCGGAAGTTCGCGCCGGGTTCGGTGGTGACGGTGGAGTACCGCCGGGGCTCCGACCGGCAGAACGCCTCCGTGACGCTGGCCGCAGACGCCAAGTAGCAGCCGGTCACCCCCTCCCCGGGCGGCGTCCGACGTGCGTAGTCTTGCTGCTGACGCGGAGAGGAGGCCCGTGCAGTGTTCGACAACCTGAACTGGTGGGAGATCGGTGGGCTGCTGCTCCTGGCGCTGCTGATCTTCGGCGACCGGCTGCCCGCCGTGATCAGCGACGGCCTGCGGATGGTGCGCAACCTGCGCAACATGGCCCGCAGTGCCACCACCGACCTCAGCCGGGAGTTGGGCACCGACATCCAGCTGGAGGATCTGCACCCCAAGGCGTTCATCCGCAAGCACCTGCTCAGCGAGGAGGACGAGCAGGCGATCCGGAAGCCGCTGCAGGGTGTCTACGACAACCTGCGCGCCGACGTCACCGGCGTGCACAACGAGCTGAAGGACGTCGCCTCCGCCGCGGACCTGCGCTCGAAGGGCACCCGCCCGAGCACCGCCACCGGCGGCGCGCCGGCCCCCGCCCCCCGCGTCAGCTACGACGACGCCACCTGACGCCGCCCAACTGCTTCGGCCTGACCAGCGCCCCCGGCCTGCCCGGCATCGTTCGTGACGGGGCGCTGGTCCGGCGGACCGGCCGACGCCCGCGGGTCGCCGGGCCGGCGCCGCGCCGTACGCCTCGTGGGAACGGCGACGGGGCGGCGCTCCCGGGGGAACGCCGCCCCGGTCGGGTGGCGACAGCGCCGGCGGGGCCGGCGGGCGAATCAGCGGCCGGCGGGCTTGAGACCCAGCGGCTTGCCGAGCAGCGACTCCCGCCGCAGGGCGAGCCGGTCCGCGACCTGGCTCAGCGCCTTCGCGGCCGGCGACTCCGGCTCGGCCAGCACGATCGGCGTGCCCTCGTCACCGGCCTCGCGGACCCGGGTGTCGAGCGGCACCTGCCCGAGCAGCGGCACCTGTGCGCCGATGGTCTTCGTCAGCGACTCGGCGACCGTCTGGCCGCCGCCCGCGCCGAAGACCTCCATCCGCGAGCCGTCCGGCAGCTCCAGCCAGGACATGTTCTCGATGACGCCGACGACGCGCTGGTGCGTCTGCAGGGCGATCGCGCCGGCCCGCTCCGCCACCTCGGCGGCGGCGGTCTGCGGCGTCGTGACGACCAGGATCTCGGAGTTGGGCAGCAGTTGGGCCAGCGAGATGGCCACGTCGCCGGTGCCCGGGGGCAGGTCGAGCAGGAGCACGTCCAGGTCACCCCAGTAGACGTCGGCGAGGAACTGCTGCAACGCCCGGTGCAGCATCGGGCCGCGCCACACCACGGCGGCGTTGCCGGCGGTGAACATGCCGATCGAGATGACCTTCACGCCGTGCGACTGGGGCGGCATGATCATGTCCTCGACGCGGGTCGGGCGGCCGTCCGCGCCGAGCATCCGGGGCACCGAGTGGCCGTAGATGTCCGCGTCGACCACGCCGACGGAGAGCCCGCGGGCGGCCAGCGCCGCGGCCAGGTTGACCGTCACGCTGGACTTGCCGACGCCACCCTTGCCGCTGGCGACCGCGTACACCCGGGTGCGGGAGCCCGGCTGGGCGAACGGGATGACCGGCTCCTGGGAGGCGCCGCCGCCACGCAGCTTCGCCTGGAGCTCCTGGCGCTGCTCGGGGCTCATCACACCGAACTCGATCTCCACGCCGGTCACCCCGGGCACCGCGCCGACCGCCGCCGTGATGTCCGCGCGCAGCTTGTCCTTCAGCGGGCAGCCGGCGACGGTGAGCAGCAGCTCGACCCGTACGACGCCGTCGTCGCCGACCTCGGCGGAGCGGACCATGCCCAGCTCGGTGATGGGCCGGCGGATCTCCGGGTCGTTGACGGTGGCCAGCGCGGCCTGGATCGCGTCGGAGACGGTGCTGACGGGTGCTGACATGCCCGCAATGCTACGTCGGCGGCGACCCCGCACCGCCGCCAGCGGGGCCCGGTGTGAGCGAATCGATGACCGCGGTTGGGGGTGGACGGCGTACGGGGCGAAGTGGGACGATCGAGGCGAACGCCGCTCACCCGGCCCCTTGGGACGAGCGGCGTTTCACACGTCCCGGACCTCCGGCCGGCCGTCCCGGGACCAGTCGCCGTCCAGGTCGTCGCGGGGCTCGTCCAGGCCCTCCCCGCCCATCTCGTGCTGCCCCGCCCGCTCCTGCTGACGGCGCTCCAGCCGCTGCCGGCGATGGCTCGCCTCGTCGAGCTCCTCGGCCAGCCGGGCCAGCTCCGAACGGAGGAAGTCCCGGGTGGCCACCTCGCCCATCGCGTTGCGCAGCGCGGCGATCTCCCGGGCCAGGTACTCCGTGTCGGCCTTCTGCATGGTCGCCCGCCGGCGGTCCTCCTCCAGGGAGACCCGGTCCCGGTCCGCCTGCCGGTTCTGCGCCAGCAGGATCAGCGGGGCCGCGTAGCTGGCCTGGAGGGACAGCACCAGGGTCAGGAACGTGAAGGTGTACGGGTCGAAACGCAGGTGCGCCGGGGCCAGGGTGTTCCAGCCGAACCAGAGCGCGATCACGACCGTCATGTAGACGATGAAGTTCGCGGTCCCCATGCCCCGGGCGATGCCCTCCGACCACCGCCCGAACGCCTCCGGGTCGAACCGGGGCAGCCTCACGCCCCGGGGCTCGCGCGGCTGGTCGAGCCGCGGCGCCCGTCGCTGGTCAGCCATCCGCGCCGCCCACCGGCTCGGTGGCGGCCGGGCCCGCGGCGGCGTCCCGGTCCCGCCAGTCCCGGGGGAGCAGGTGGTCCAGCACGTCGTCGACCGTGACCGCGCCCACCAGCCGGTTGTTGCGGTCGACCACCGGCATGGCCACCAGGTCGTACGTGGCCATCCGGCGGGTGATCTCCGGCAGCGGGGTGGTGGCCCGCAGCGGGTCGATGTCGTTGACCACCACCCCGCCGAGCAGGTCGGCCGGCGGTTCGCGGAGCAGCCGCTGGAAGTGCACCATGCCGAGGTAGCGGCCGGTCGGGGTGGTCATCGGCGCCCGGGACACGAAGACCTGCGCGGCGATCGCGGGCGAGAGCTGCGGCTCCCGGATCCGGGCCAGAGCCTCGGCGACCGTGGCGTCGGGCGGCAGGATCACCGGCTCGGAGGTCATCACGCTGCCCGCCGTGCCGGGCGTGTACTTGAGCAGCTGACGCACCGGGTCGGCCTCGTCCGGCTGCATCAGGTCGAGCAGCACGTCCTGCTCCGGGGGCGGCAGCTCGCTGAGCAGGTCGGCCGCGTCGTCCGGGTCCATCTCCTCCAGGACGTCCGCGGCCCGCTCCCGGTCCAGTGCGGCCAGGATCTCCACCTGGTCGTGCTCCGGCAGCTCGCTCAGCACGTCCGCCAGGCGCTCGTCGTCCAGCGCGGCGGCGACCTCGTTGCGCCGGGCGTCGGGCAGGTCCTGGAGGGCGTTGGCGAGGTCGGCCGGGCGCATGTCCTCCAGCACCGCGAGCAGGTTGGCGGTGCCCCGGCTGTCGGCGATGCCGCTGAGCCCGCGTACCCGCTCCCACTCGACCTGGTGCAGGTGACCCCGGCGGCTCAGCCGGCCCGTCTGCTCGCGTACGGCCACCCGGGTCAGCGACCACTCGCCGCCCCGACTGCACTCCATCGCCACGTCGACCACCGAGCCCGGCTGCCCGGCAGGCTCGACCTGCACCCGCCGGTCGAGCAGCTCCTGGAGCACGAGCAGCTCGTTCGGGCGCTTCTCGAAGCGCCGCAGGTTGAGCGTGCCGCTGCCGAGCACGACCGCGTCGGCGTCGATGGAGGTGATCCGGTTGATGGAGAGGAAGATGCGCCGCCGCATCGGCATCTCGGCGACCAGCCCGACCACCTCCGGCGGGCGCTGCGTCGGCCGCAGCCGGGCCACCGCGTCGCGGACCCGGCCCACCTGGTCACCGTTGGGGTCGAAGACGGCGACCCCGGCGAGCCGGGCGAGGTAGATCCGGGTCGGCGTGCTCACGGGCACCAGCCTAAGCGCCTAGTGTTTATCAACATGTCGACCTTGGCCTACGAGATCGTGGACGTCTTCACCGACCGCCCGTTCGCCGGCAACCCGCTGGCCGTGGTGTTCGGCGCGGAAGCGCTGGCCACCGAGCAGATGCAGGCGCTCGCGTGTGAGTTCAACCTCTCCGAGACGGTGTTCGTGCTCCCGCCCACCCAGGTCGGCGCCACCTACCGGGCCCGCATCTTCACCCCGGCCGAGGAGCTGCCCTTCGCCGGGCATCCCAGCGTCGGCGCGGCGGTGACCGCCAGCCGCCGGGGACTGTTCCCCGCGGGGCAGGTCACCCAGGAGTGCGGCGCGGGCGTGCTCCCGATCGAGGTGACCGCGACCGGGGCCACGCTGACCGGCGGCGTCCCCACCCTCGGCCCCGAGCTGGACCCGGAGCCGCTGCTGGAGATGGCCGGCCTGACCGCGGACGACCACGTCGGCCCGGCGCCCCGGGTGGCCGGCTGCGGGCTGGAGTTCCCGTACCTCCCGGTCCGCCCGGACGCGGTGGCCCGCGCCCGGGCGAACGCGGCGGCGGCACAGCGGTACGGAGTGGAGCATGTCAGCGTCTTCTCCTGGGACGCCGCCGCGCAAACCGCGCACGCCCGGGTCTTCGTTCCCGGGCTGGGTGTGCCGGAGGACCCGGCCACCGGCTCGGCCGCCCTGGGCCTCGGGGTGTGGCTGGTCGCCAGCGGCCTGCTCCCCGCCGACGGGCGCGCCGAGTACACCGTCCACCAGGGCATCGAGATCAACCGGCCGTCCGTGCTGGCCTGCACGGTGACCGCCGCCGGCGGCCAGGCGGTGGGCGCCACCGTGGCCGGCCACGTCATGCCGGTGGCCCGGGGCGAGATCATGGTCCCCCCGTTCGTCGGCTGACCTGCGCGACCGGTGCCGCCACGCCCACCGGCCACGCGGACGGACGCCGGGCGGCGCTGACGGAACGGGGGCGGGTGCGGGAGGATGCCGGTGTGACCGACGCGGACCGGACCAGCACGCCGCTGGTCGACGAGGCGATGAAGAAGGCCGCCGTGGCCTGGGTGAGTGTGCCCGGTGGGCCGGCGCTCGCCCTCTGGTGCGTCCCCCTGGAGGGGGCGCTCTTCGTGGTCAGCGGCCCGGGGGAGCAGTCCGCGCCGGGGCTGGCCGACGCCACCGACGCCCAGGTCACCCTGCGCGGCGACCACGGCGGGCGGATCGTCACCTGGCCGGCCCGGGTGAGCCGCCTCGTGCCGGGCACCGAGCACTGGGAGACCACGGCCCCGCTGGTGGCCGCGAAGCGGCTCAACGCGCCCGGGCCGACCGCCGAACTGGTTGACCGCTGGGCGGCCGACGGCTGCGCGGTGACCCGGTTGGCCCCGGCCGGGGAGCCGCTCGCCGGCGCCGCGCTGCCCGCGGGCTCGCTGGCCGAGGTGCCCCGGGAGGCGCCGGTGGTCCGGGCGATCCGCAAGCCGTTCCGCCTGCACCGGGTCCGCCGCCGCTGAAACCGCGCCGGTCACGCCGTGGGCCGCGGGCACGGCCGGGTCAGGAGAGGCAGCCCGCCGGCGCTGGTGCCGGCATGCCCGCCGGCATCGGCGACCGGTCGACCAGGTCGACCACCTCGTCGAGCGAGCGCAGCACCGGCCCGCGCCAGGCCGCGTCGGCGTTGAACACCATGTGCTCTGCCAGGTCCGGCGCGGCCAGCCGCACCGCGGTCATGCCGGCCCGCTCCGCCCCGGTCAGCTCCTGGCTGCCGCCGTCGCCCACGTAGAGGCAGTCCGCCGCGGCCACGCCGAGCCGCCCGCACGCCGTTTGGTAGAGCGCCAGGTCCGGCTTGCAGCGCCCGACCTGCACCGAGAAGACCCGCACGTCGAGCAGCGGGGCGACCGGCAACTGCGGCAGGAACGCCGGCAGCTCGTGGGTGCAGTCGCTGATCACCCCGGTCCGCAGGCCGCGCCGGCGCAGCGCGGCCAGCGTGGGCACCGCCTCGTCGCGCAGCCGCGTGTCGGCGCGTACGGCCCGGTGGCGGGAGGCCACCGCCGACCGGACCGCGTCGTCGGAGGGGTGCACGCCGGCCTGCTCGCAGACCCAGCGCAGAGTCGCCTCGGCGTTGCCGTACCGGCCGCAGGCCCGCTCGTAGAAGGTGCGGTCGAGCACGTCGACGAGCGTGCGGGGCGGGCAGCCGAGCAGCTCGGCGGTCGACCGGTGCGCCGCGCCCCGCTGCACGGAACGGGTCAGCGTGCCGAAGAAGTCGAACAGCACCGCCTGGTACGTGGGCATGGGAGCGCCTCCGGGCGGTCGAGGGGGGGGGTCGCCGGCGCGTACAGGAATGATCGTAACCGAGCGTTGACGGTCCGTGGTGGCCCGTGCCGTGAGGATTGCTCCCCGTGTCCACCGCACCGCACCGCCCGACGCTCGACCCGGTGACCACCGGGGCGCTCGTCCTGGCAGTCGTCGCCGTCTCGTCGTCCGCCCCGCTGGTGGCGTTCGCGGCGGCACCGGCCCTGGCCGTCGCGTTCTGGCGCAACACGCTCTCGGTCGCCGTGCTCGGCCCGTACGCGCTGGGCCGGCGGCGCGCCGAGTTCCGGTCGCTGACGGTCGACGCCGGGCGGCGTGAGGGCCTCTACTGCGTCCTGTCCGGGGTCGCCCTCGCCGCCCACTTCGCCACCTGGATGCCGAGCGCCCAGCTCACCTCGGTCGCTGCGGCGACCGCGCTGGGCGCCACCCAGCCGGTCTGGCAGGGCCTGATCGCCCGCGGCCAGGGCCGCCGCCTGCCCGTCCCGGTGTGGGTCGGCATCGGGGTGGCGGTCGCCGGGGCGGCCCTCGCCACCGGGGCCGACTTCGGCGTCTCGGGCCGGGCCTTCGCGGGCGACCTGCTGGCGGTGGTCGGCGGAATGTTCGCGGCGGTCTACACCGCGTTCGGCGAGCGGGCCCGCACGACGATCAGCACGACCACGTACACCACCATCTGCTACGGGGTCTGCGCGCTGCTCCTGCTGGTGGTCTGCCTGGTCGGCGGGGTGCCGCTGACCGGCTTCGACACCGGCACCTGGGCCGCCGTGCTGGCCCTGGTGGCCGGCGCCCAACTGCTCGGGCACTCGATGTTCAACTACGCGCTGCGCCGGGTCTCGGCGACCACGATCAGCGTGCTGGTCCTGCTGGAGGCCCCGGGCGCCGCCCTGATCGGCTGGGCCTGGCTGGGGCAGCTGCCCCGGGCCACCGCCCTGCCCGGGCTGGCGCTGCTGCTGGCCGGCGTCGCGGTGGTGGTGCTCGGCGGCGCCCGCGCCGCCCGCCGCGTCCCAGCGTCCACCGCCGTCCCGGCCGACGTGGGACCGCTGCGCGACTGACCGCCCCGCCGCACCGTGACCCCGGCACGGTCGGCCCGCCGCCGACCACTCTTTGCCGCGAGAACCGCCGTTCCGCCCGCCGGAGGCGGCCGCGTCCGTGAGAGTGCGGGGGAGGGAAGACACGGGACGGGACGGCGGATGGCGAAGCGGGACGGTGGCAAGGACGAGCGTGGCACGGTCGTCACGCCGTCGGCCGAGTTCCCGCCCCTCGACCCCGACGAGCTGCGCGCGCTGCGCCGGATCGGCGACCGCTGGCGGGCCGCCCGACCGGGCCGACCACCCGGCGGGGACATCCTGCCCGTCGATCCGACGCTGCGCCGGCACCCCGGCCAGCCGGCCCCGACCCGGTTCGGCCGGCTCGCCCCGATCGCGATGTTCCGGGTCGGGGAGCCGGACGAGCTGGTCGCCGCCGAGCCGGCCAACCTGCCCGGCACCCGCCTCGGCCGGGCGGGCACCCGGCTGCGGCGGGCGCTGTTCGGGCCGCCGCTGAGCAGCGCCGCCGTGCTCTACGAGCGGATGCGGAAGCTGGTCGCCCTGCCGGTGCTCTCCTCCGACCTGCTCAGCTCGGTGGCGTACGGGCCGGAGGCGATGCTGGCCGTGCTGCTGCTCGCCGGCAGCGGCGCGCTCGGGCTGGCCCTGCCGCTGGCCGCCGGGCTGGCGCTGCTCATGGTCGCGGTCGGCGTCTCCTACCGGCAGACCGTGGCCGCCTACCCGCACGGGGCCGGCTCGTACATCGTGGCCGGCGACAACCTGGGCGCGGGGGCGGGCCTCGCCGCGGCGGCGGGTCTGATGATGGACTACGTGCTGACCGTGGCGGTGTCCGTCTCCGCCGGCGTCAAGGCGGTCACCTCGGCGGTCCCGGAGCTGACCGGCTGGACGGTGCCCCTCGGGCTGGCCGTGATCGGCGTGTTGCTCGCGGGCAACCTGCGCGGCGTCCGCACCGCCGGCAACCTCTTCGTGCTGCCCACGTACGCCTTCGTGGTCGCGCTGCTGGCGCTGCTCGCGGTCGGCTGGTTCCGCGCGGCCGAGCGGGGGTTCGTCCCGGTCGACCCGCCGCCGGTGCCGGCCGTCGAGGGGCTGGGGCTGCTGCTGCTGCTCCGCGCGTTCTCCTCCGGCGCGGTGTCGATGACCGGCATCGAGGCGGTCTCGAACGCGGTGCCCGCGTTCCGGCTGCCGGAGTGGCGCAACGCGCGCACCACGCTGACCTGGATGGTCACGATGCTGGTGCTGTTCTTTCTCGGGCTCATCGGGCTGATCCACCTGTCCGGGCTGGTGCCCACCGCCGAGCAGTCGGTGCTTTCCCAGTTGGCCCGGGTAACGTTTCCCAGCGGTCCCTGGTACGGGCTGGTCCAGGCCGCGACGGCGATGATCCTGCTGTTGGCCGCGAACACCGCCTTCAACGACTTTCCCCGCCTGCTGTTCTTCATGGCCCGGGACGGTCACGCGCCGCGCCGGTTCCTGCACATGGGCGACCGGCTCGCCTTCAGTAACGGGCTGGTCGCGCTGACCGCTGCGGCGGCGGTGATCCTGGTGGCCTTTCGGGGTCGCACCGAGTCGTTGATCCCGCTCTACGCGGTCGGGGTGTTCCTGGCCTTCACCCTGTCCCAGACGGGGATGGTGGTGCACTGGCGCCGCCGGCGCGGGCCCGGCTGGCGCCGCCGGGCGACGATCAACGCGGTGGGCGCCGTCTTCTCGGGGCTGGTCCTGGTCACCGCGGCGGTCGCCAAGTTCACCGAGGGCGCCTGGGTGGTGGTCGTCGCCGTGCCGCTGCTGATCCTGCTGTTCCGGGCCATCCAGCGGCACTACCGGATGCTGCACCGGTCCCTCGCGCTGCACCCGCCGCCGGCCGGCCCGGCGCCCGGGCCGCCGGTGGTGCCGGCGCGGCCGACCACCGCCGGGCCCGCCGCGCCGGAGGACGAGGAACTGCCCGAGCAGGTGCGCCACCTCGTGGTGGTGCCGGTCGCCCGGCTGAACCGGGCCTCGCTGCGAGCCCTGGCGTACGCGGCCTCGCTCGGGCAGCCGACGCTGGCCGTGCACATCGCCCCCGAGGAGCAGGAGTCGGACCGGTTCCGGGAGCAGTGGCGGGCATGGGGCGACCACCTGCGGCTGGAGACGATCGTGTCCCCGTACCGGGCGGTGATCGGGCCGCTCGCGCACTACCTGGAGGCGCTGCACGTCTCCCGCGTCGACCTGGTGCTGACCGTCGTCGTGCCGGAGGTGATGGTACGCAGCCGCTGGCACCGGCTGCTGCACAGCCGCACCGAGCAGCGGCTCCGCGCGGCGCTGCGCCGGCTGCCCGGGGTGGTGGTCACCAGCCTGCCGGTGCACCTGGACGAGTAGCCACCCGGGCGGCGCCGAGGGACGGTTGCGGCGTGGTCGTCAGTCGCGTCGGGCGAGCACCGCGACCCTGGGCAGCGCCTCCGGGTCCGGTACCGGCGTGAGCAGGTCGTCAATGGCGGCGACGTGGCTCGGCACCCAGCCGGCATCCGCCAGGGCGGAGAGCACGTCTGCCACGGGGTGAGCGGTGTTGTTGATCGTCGTGGCGAACGGGGTCGCGCGGCCGTCGCTGGTGCGTAGCTCACCGGTGATGTGCAGCGGGCGGCGATCGCCGTCAAGCGGGCCCCGCGCCACCACGACCGAGGCTGTCTCGTCCTGGCGGGTGACCGGTGGTACATCGGCGAGGAGTCCCTTGATCGTGGACATGTCGAAGCCGAACCATCCGCCCGGGGTGACCGCCCTGTGGACGCAGCGCAGATAGGCGCGGATCCGGTCGATTTCGCCGACGTGGTTGAGGATGTCGTATGTGGAGACCGCGAACGCGCAGGGTCGCGGCACCTCGAAGGCCGTGGCGTCCGCGGCGATCAGCACCGTGTCGGTGCCGGCCAGCCGTTTGCGGGCGCGGGCGATCATCGCCTCGGAGACGTCGACCCCGACGATCCGATAGCCGGCGGAGGCAAACCGGGCGGCCACGATGCCGGTACCGCAGCCGACATCGAGCAGGCTCCGCTCGGACTCGGGTGCCACGTGCGTGTGCAGCCGCAGCCACGCGTCGCCCATCCGCTCTGGGTACGGCGCCCAGAAGCGGTCATACGCCGTGGCGAAGGCGTCAACGTACTCGGCCATCAAGTTGCCTTTCGTAGTGCCGGACGGGGGAGCTGGCCAACGGGACGAGCGCCGCGACGAAGATCACCGTGGCCAGGCCGAGCAGGGCCGTCCGTGCGCCGATTCCGGGTACGACGAAACCGGCGGCGATCATGGCAGGCGGCCCCAGTCCCACCGCCCCCAGCCACTCGTACGCGCTCACGCGGGACATCGCCTCCGTCGGCACCTCGGACTGGACGGTCGTCTCCCACAGCACGCCGAAGACATCGAAGGCCACGCCTGCCAGCACGGCAGCGAGGATCACGAACGACAGCGCGGCGCCGGAGCCGAGCAGTAACGCCGGCAGTCCCAGTAGCGCGACGGCGAGTACGGCCGTGCGCAGGGGACGGGTCGTCCTGATACGCATCGCGACCAGCACACCGCCGAACATGCCCACCGCGTACCCGGCGAGGACGCCGGACCACGCGCCCGCGCCACCTAGGTGTGCTTTGGCGAGTAACGGCCCCGCGAGCCCGAAGGTGACCCCGACGGCGGCGTTGATCACGGCCGCGGAGAGCACGATCCGCCACAGCCAGGGCCGCCCGACGAACTCACGCCAACCGTCGCGGAGCTCGGCTGGCATATCTCGCCTGGTTGTCCGGGGCGCCGTGGCGAGGCGCAGCCGCGCGAGAAGTCCGGCGGCGACGGCGAACGTCGCGGCGTCGAGGGCCAGTGCCCAACCCGGCCCCAGCCAGGTGATCAGCGCGCCGCCCACGGTGAAGCCCGCCACCGTGGCGGTGTTCGTACCCAGCCGCAGCACGGCGTTGCCGCGCTGCCGCGCCTGTGGCGCGACCAGTTCGGCGGTCAGTCCGTTCAGCGAGGGCAGCAGGAGCGCCGAGGCGGTGCCGGCGACGGCCGCGCAGATGGCGAGGGCGGCGACGCTCGCCCGCCCGGTCAGTACGAGGAGGGTCATCCCGCCGTAGGCAGTGCCGCACATCAGTTCTGCGGCCACGAGCACGCGGTGGCGCGGCAGCCGGTCGCCGATGACGCCGCCGAGCAGCATCAGCGCGACTCTGGGCACCGAGATCGCGGCGAGGACGAGCGACAGCGCCGGAGGCGATCCGTCGGGAAGATCGAGTACGGCGAAGGTCAGCGCGAGCGGGCCGATCGCGTTGCCGAAGACGGAGATCGTCCTGGCGGTGGCGAACAGGACGAACCGGCGCTGGCGCAGCGGGTTCACCGGTCGGTCCACGGACGCGACGGCGTCGGTCATGCCCGATCCGGGCGTACCAACGACTGCCACCGCGCCACCGGCTCGCCCGAGTCGAGCACGTGCAGTAGCGGCTGGCGAGCCACCACGGGGCACACGTGCCCGGGGAGCACCCGCAACTCGTCGCCTACGGACGCCGACCCCGGGGCGACCGGCGTGCCGTCGAGCCCGGTCATCACGACACCGGTCATCCAGGTCTGGTCGGCGCCTGCGAGCAGCGCGTCGGCGTCGGTGTGCAGCATCGGCCCGTCGTTCCCGGTGACAGTTGTGGTGACGGCGATCGCGACCGCATCGGGGTCGCACTCGCCCAACCGGGCCAGCCCCCCGTCGAGCAGCGCATACGCGCCGGCGCAGACCTCGGTCACGCCAGCGACGTCCAGCGCGCCGACGAGGGTCGGCGTGCCGCCGACGCTCACCGCCGGACAGGGCTGTCCGGCCGCGCGGATCCGCTCCGCGACCGACACCAGCAGTTGCGCCTGGCGGCGGCCCAGGTCAACCCTGTCGCGCGCGGTGGCGGAGTCGGTGATCCCCGCGTACCCGGTCACGCCCGCCAGGCGCAGCCCGCGGGTTTCCGCGATCGACGCGGCCAACTCGCCGGCCGCGTCGGGGCAGACGCCGACCCGGTGCAGACCGGTGTCGACCTCGATCCGTACGTCGAGTTCGACACCGTGGGCCACGGCCGCCGCGCCGAGCCCGGTCACCGCGTCCGGATGGTCCACGTGCACCGTCACCGCGCAGTGTCGCGCGAGCTGGGCGAACCTGGTCCAACGCCACGGATCACGCCACGGCCACGCCACCGCCACGTCCGTCACGCCCACCTTTAGGTAGGCCATGGCCTCGGCTGCGGAGTGGACCGCGACGCCCACCGCGCCCGCGGCCACCTGCCGGGCGGCGATCTCGGGACTCCGGTGCCCCTTGACGTGTGCGCGCACGGCGACACCGGCTTCGCCCACGAGCTTGCCGTATCGCGAGATGTTCGCGTCCAGCCTGGCCAGGTCGACGGTCACCCTCGGCGTCATTCGCCGCGTCCGTGCCAGGCGTCGGGGGGAAAGGAGAAGGCCGCCTCGCCGCCGGCGAGCATCGCCGCCTGACGTTCGCGCTCAGCGGGATGCGGCACGCCGACGCCGGACACGCCGAGGAAGATCTCATCTGACCAGGACAGTCCTAGGGCGTCCTCGACAGGCGCGTCGCGGGTGGCGGCGGTGAAGAACGTCCCGAGACCGAGCGCGGTCGCGGTGAGGTACACGGTCTGACTCAGGTGACCGACGTCGAGCAGGAGCGCACGGTACGCGCGGGCCGCCGGATACTTCCACACGGTGCGGTCGAGGACCGCCGCGTACATCAGCAGGAAGCCGGCCTGGGCGGCGTGCGGCTGCCCGCCGCACCACTCGCGCAGCCGGTCCTCGCCACTCGCGGCGGCGAGCCGCACCAACTCGTGGCGGCGCACCGAGTAGTGGTAGACCCCGGGTTCCAGCCCCTCCACGTCGCGGATCACCGGATAGACCTCGACCGGATGGCGGGATCCGCCGGACGGAACGGTCTTGAGCAACGCCGTCCCGACTCCCGAGACATCCACCTCGCGCCGGACGCCGGCGGTCCAGCGCAGCAGGGCGGCGAATGCCGACAGCGGCACCGGACGATCCGGGTCGAACCACCGCGTCGACCGCCGGGCGTCGAGGACCCTGGTGAAGTCGACCGCCGGCGGGTCGGCATGGGGTAGGGCGACCCGTGGCCCGTCGTACTCCTTGACCGGGTCCGGCTGACCGGTCTTGGCCCGAAGCACCGCGGCGTCCTCGGCCGCGGAGCGGAAGACGTCGCTGCCGAGCGTGCGGCTGGCCAGGTGGTAGTAGGTGGCCGCGGGTCCCAGATCGCGCCAGGCGCCGAGGCGTTCCTCCTGGGCGTGCTCCGGCGAACCCTCGGCGATGAGAACGTGGGCGTCGAGGAGCTGCTGCGCGAGCCGGCCGTCGAGCTCAGCCCAGTCGGCGTAGTCGCGCAGCAGCCTCTCAGCCTCAACAGTCAACGCGAACTGCCGGTGCCTCAGCGGATCGTCGCAGACGAGCTGACCGTCGCGCCACAGGAAGACGACCAGCCGCGACACACGGGCACGCATGACTACTCAGGCTTCAACCGGCGGCTCCAGGCACGTCAGTTCCTGGTCGTAGTCGTCGGACGCCACCGGCTCGAAGGCCTCAACCTGCTCGGTCATGTGGGTTCTCCCTCCACTGATCGGCGATGATCACTGCAACGCACCGTATCAGCAAGTCCACAGTGAACACAGCCCTCCGGCGGATCGGCCTGGAGGGGGCACGTGTCAGACCTCGTGGACCTCCAGCACCCGGGCGGCCGGGGCGGCGTCGCCCAGCGCGGCCCGCAGGGCCACCCGCTCCGGGTCGGCCAGGAAGGCGTCGTAGCCGTCGCGGGTGTCGAACCGGATCAGGTGCACCTCGGTGTGCCCGTCGCCGGTCCGCAGCCGGCGCTCCAACCGCCCGCCGTGCCGCCCGAGCAGGCCCAGCACCGTGTCCTCGTACCGCCGACCGCCCTCCACCTCGGGCAGCTCCACCAGGGCGACCACGCGCAACGCCGCAGCCGGATCAGTGACCAGCGACTTCCAGAAGTGGTGGTCGACGTGGCCGCCCGGGATGCCCTCCCGACGCCCGGTGTCGAGGTAGCCGTTGCGGCGGTAGAACTCCGGCGCCTGGAACGAGAACGAGGCGACCGACATCTGGGTGCAGCCGCGCCGGCGGGCCTCCTCCTCGGCGGCGCGCAGCAGCCGGCCGCCCCAGCCCTCGGCCCGCCGGTCCTCGCGCACCCACACCATGTTGATGCCGGCGCAGTCGCCCCAGGTCCAGCCGGTCAGCCCGGCGACGAGTTCGCCGGCGGCGTCGGTGACCCGGACGGAGAGGCCGGCCTCGTCGGCCGCGCCGGTCGCCCGGTTGTTGAAGGCGGTCAGCTCGGCGTCGAGCCGGGCCGCCAGCTCCTCGTCCGCGCCGAGTACCCGCAGCGTGTCGCCGTTGCCGCCGCCGGCCGTCGCGTCGCGCGCGGCGGTGTCGTTCCCCGTCGTCATGCGGCGGAGTATGGCAGCGGGGCGGCCACGGGCGACACCGCTATCCCGCGACGCCGACCGCTTCGGCGCTGGCCGCCCAGAGCCGGGCGGCGAGCTGCGGGTCGGCCGCCTTGCGCAGCGGCCGGCGCGGCTGCCGGTCGGCGTAGTAGCCGCCGGTACGCAGCCGCGACGGGTCCTGGTTGGCGAGCCAGACCAGCGTCTCGGCCCCCTTCTCGGGGCTGCGGAACGGCAGCAGCCGCATGCCCAGGGCGACCAACCGGCTGTCGTTGCCGAACCGGGTGCGCACCATCCCGGGGTGGAGGCAGTACGCCGGGATCTCCGGCCAGCGCCGGGCCGCCTCGGCCGTGAAGAGGATGTTCGCCTGCTTGCTGGTGCCGTACGCCTGCATCGGCCGGTAGCGGCGCAGCGGGGCGTTCAGGTCGTCCGGGTCGAGCGCGCCGCTGCGGTGCGCGGCGGAGGCGGTCACCACCATCCGGCCGATCCGGTCCCGCAGCAGGTTGCTGAGCAGGAACGGGGCCAGGTGGTTGGCCTGGACCGTCAGCTCGAAACCGTCGACGGTGGTGAGCGGCTGGAGGACGATCGCGCCGGCGTTGTTGGCCAGCACGTCGATCCGGTCGTACGCGGCCCGCAGCTTCTCCGCCAGCCGGCGGACGTCGTCCAGCACCGCGAAGTCGGCCCGGAACAGCTCGGGCCGCTCGCCGGACGCCTCGCGCACCTGCTCCCCCGCGGCCTGGAGCCGGGCCGGGTCCCGGCCGACCAGTACCACCTGGTCACCGCGGCGCGCCAGGTCGACGGCGGCCGCCAGCCCGATGCCCGAGCTGGCCCCGGTCACCACCACCAGCCGACGCCCAGTGAAATCTTCCACAGGTCCATTCACCCCGGTCACGGCACGAGGTTACCGTGGCGTCACAAAGCCCTTTGGGATCGTTAAGTTCTCGCCTTTCTCGTCAGGTGGCGTCGGCGTGCCCGCCGCACGCTGGAAGGAGCGCATCCATGGCCGCAGTCGGTCGCCCCCGCCGGTCCTGCCTCGCGGTACCCGGCTCCAGCGTCAAGATGCTCGGCAAGGCCCAGGACCTCCCCGCCGACCAGGTCTTCCTGGACCTGGAGGACGCGGTCGCCCCGCTGGCCAAGCCCGACGCCCGGAAGAACATCGTCGCGGCGCTCAACGAGGGCGACTGGTCGGGCAAGACCCGGGTCGTGCGCGTCAACGACCTGACCACGCCGTGGACCTACCGGGACGTCATCGACGTGGTCGAGGGTGCCGGCGCGAACCTCGACTGCATCATGCTGCCGAAGGTGCAGAACGCGGCCCAGGTGCAGTGGCTCGACATGACGCTGACCCAGCTCGAGAAGACGCTCGGCCTGGAAATCGGCCGGATCGGCATCGAGGCGCAGATCGAGAACGCCGCCGGCCTGGTCAACGTGGACGCCATCGCCGCCGCCTCGCCCCGCGTCGAGACGATCATCTTCGGCCCGGCCGACTTCATGGCCTCCATCAACATGAAGTCCCTGGTGGTCGGCGCCCTCATCCCGGACTACCCGGGCGACCCCTACCACTACATCCTCATGCGCATCCTGATGGCCGCGCGGATGCACGACAAGCAGGCCATCGACGGCCCGTTCCTGCAGATCCGCGACGTGGACGCGTTCCGCGAGGTGGCGAAGCGCTCGGCGGCGCTCGGCTTCGACGGCAAGTGGGTGCTGCACCCGGGCCAGATCGACGCCGCGAACGAGGTCTACTCGCCGGCCCAGGCCGACTACGACCACGCCGAGCTGATCCTCGACGCGTACGAGCACTACACCTCGGAGGCGGGCGGGCGGCTCGGCGCCGTGATGCTCGGTGACGAGATGATCGACGAGGCGTCGCGCAAGATGGCCCTCGTGGTCGCGGCGAAGGGCCGGGCCGCAGGCATGACACGGACCTCGTCCTTCACCCCGCCGGCCGAGTAGTCCCGCCGGGACCGACGATCCGTGCCGCCCCGGTCCACACCGGGGCGGCACCGTCGTTCAGTAGCTGCTGCTGGTGTCTGCCTGGCTGATCGCGAAGATGATGATCCCCACGTAGAAGAGAATGCCCAGCACGAGCAGGCCGGTGAGGATCCAGCCGATGATGATGGCGGCCTTCGCCATGCCCTCGCCGCCCTCGCCGGTCTGCTGGATCTGCTTGGCCGCGACGTGACCGAGGATCGCGCCGACCGGCGCGGTGATGCAGGACGTGAAGCCGACCAGGGAGAGCACCAGGGCGGCGATCGCCATGCCGTTGGTCTTCTGCGGGGCGCCGTAGCCGTAGGTCGGGTAGGCCGGCGGCGGGTATCCGGCGGGCGCGGGCTGGCCCGCCTGGTTCATGCCGGCGTACGGGTCGCCGCCCGCGTACGGGTCCGCCGGGGCGTACGGGTCGGCGGTGGGTTGGGTGGGGATGGGCTGGCCGCTCGCCGGGTCGGCCGGCGGGCTCGACTGCTGGCCCGACCACGCCGGGTCGCTCCAGCCGCCGGACGGCGGGGGATATGTCATTCGTCTACTCCGTTTGGGTGCGGGTGCGCCCGTCAGGGTAGTCACGCCGGCGCAAACCCTGGGGGGCCGCCACCGGGTGTGCCGCGTTGCCCGGGCCCCGGGAAGCGGGCAGGATCCTGGCATGGTGATTGACGCGCGAGCCGCGGACCGCTCCGGAAGCCGACCGAGACGGGACGTGAGCCGCCCCGGCCTGGCCCGGCGCACCCGGGCCGCCGCCGCGGCGAGCCCCGCCGGCACCGACGAGCCGGCGCCGCTGCCGGACCCGGTGACGATGCGGCTCGACGGGAAGGTCGCCCTGGTCACCGGGGCGGGCAGCCCGGACGGCATCGGGTACGCGACGGCGCGCCGGCTGACCGATCTCGGCGCCCGGGTGGCCATCGTCTCCACCACCCGACGCATCCACGAGCGGGCCAGCGAGCTGGGCGTCACCGGTTTCGTCGCCGACCTCACCGACGAGTCGGAGGTCGGGGCGCTCGCCGACGCGGTCACCGAGCAGCTCGGCGACGTGGAGGTGCTGGTGAACAACGCCGGGCTGGCCAGCCGGGCGAGCCCCGAGGTGCTGCGCCCGGTCGCCCAGCTCAGCTACGACGAGTGGCGCGGCGAGATCGACCGGAACCTCACCACGGCGTTCCTGTGCAGCCGGGCCTTCATCGGCGGCATGGCCGAGCGGGGCTGGGGCCGGATCGTCAACCTCGCGGCCACCGCCGGGCCGGTCAACGCCCTGCCGACCGAGGCGGCGTACGCGGCGGCCAAGGCGGGCGTGGTCGGGCTGACCCGGGCACTGGCGATGGAGATGATCGCCGACGGGGTGACCGTCAACTCGGTCGCCCCGGGCACCATCCACACCGCGGCCTCGACCGTCGCGGAGATCAAGCAGGGCCTCGGCACCCCGGTCGGCCGCCCCGGCACGCCGGACGAGGTGGCCGCGGCGATCACCTTCCTCTGTTCGCCGGCCGCGTCGTACATCACCGGGCAGATGCTGGTGGTGGACGGCGGCAACAGCGTCCGCGAGGCACAGTTCCGCTGAGCCGGGCCGACGGCGGGCGTCAGTAGGTGGTGCCCTGGTCGCCGGCGGCGATGACCAGGGCGATCCAGCCGCAGCAGGCGACCAGGCCCAGCCCGGTGAAGACGTAGCTGAGGACGAGGCCCCAGGTGGCGAGCTGGTCGCCCTCCTCGCCCGTGGTGCGGATCTGCCGCTTGGCCAGGTGCCCGAGCACGATGCCGGCCGGGGCGAACACGAACGCGAGCACCAGCGACAGGATGGCCAGCACGTTGGTGCCGCCGCCGGGGCGGGGGCCGGACGGCGGGCCGTACTGCCCGTAGGGCACCTGCGGGGCGTACGGCGGCTGGTGCGCCCACTGCTGGCCGTGCGGCGGCTCGCCGGGCTGCTCGTAGGAGGGCTGCCCGTACGCCGGCTGCCCGTGGGCGGGCGGCTGCCCGTAGGGCGGCGGCTCGGACCACGACGGTGGTGGCTCGGACCGCGACGGGTCGTGGCCCGGCGGGGGCTCCCAGGGCGACGGCGGCCGGTCCGGATCGGGCGGGCCCGGCGGCGGTGGCTGGCTCACGGTCTCCTCCTGCCGGTGGCGGATCACGTCCCCTCTTGCCGGACGCTACCCGCAGCGGTGAACCTTTTCACAGCGGTTGTGTGGACTGGTCACCTTGGCCTCGCCCGCCAGGCGGCTGATACTGACCGAGCGTTCAGTTACCCATGAGTAAGGCGCCGACCCCCGGAGGCTGAGATGGCCCGACTCGCCCAGACGCCCGGCCTGACCGATGTGCAGCGGTCGATCCTGGAAACGGTCCGGGAGTTCGCCGACAAGGAGATCATCCCGCACGCGCAGCGGCTGGAACACGCCGACGAGTACCCGACCGACATCCTCGACGGGATGCGCGAGATGGGCCTCTTCGGCCTCACCATCGACGAGGAGTACGGCGGGCTCGGCGAGTCCCTGCTCACGTACGCCCTGGTGGTCGAGGAGTTGTCGCGGGGCTGGATGTCGATCTCCGGCATCGTCAACACCCACTTCATCGTGGCGTACCTGATCTCGCAGCACGGCTCCGCCGAGCAGAAGGCCCGGCTGCTGCCGAGGATGGCGACCGGCGAGGTGCGCGGCGCCTTCTCGATGTCGGAACCGGAGTGCGGCTCCGACGTCTCGGCGATCAAGTCGAAGGCCGTCCGTGAGGGCGACCGGTTCGTCATCAACGGCCAGAAGATGTGGCTGACCAACGGGGCGTACTCCTCGGTCGTGGCGACCCTGGTCAGGACCGACACCGGCGCGGACTCGGTCTACGGCAACATGAGCACCTTCCTGCTGGAGAAGGAACCCGGCTTCGGCGAGACCGCGCCCGGCCTGACCATCCCCGGCAAGATCGACAAGATGGGCTACAAGGGCGTCGAGACCACCGAGATGGTGCTCGACGGGGTTACCGTCCCCGAGACCGCCGTCCTCGGCGGCGCGGAGAAGGTCGGCCGCGGTTTCTACCAGATGATGGACGGCATCGAGGTCGGCCGGGTCAACGTCGCCGCCCGCGCCTGCGGCATCTCCATCCGCGCCTTCGAACTCGCCGTCGCGTACGCCCAGCAGCGCCGCACCTTCGGCCAGCCGCTCGCGAAGCACCAGGCGGTCGCCTTCAAGCTCGCCGAGATGGGCACCAAGATCGAGGCCGCGCACGCCCTCATGGTCAACGCCGCCCGCCTCAAGGACGCCGGCCAGCGCAACGACGTCGAGGCCGGCATGGCCAAGCTGCTCGCGTCGGAATACTGCGCCGAGGTCGTCCAGGAGGCGTTCCGCATCCACGGCGGCTACGGCTACTCCAAGGAGTACGAGATCGAGCGGCTGATGCGGGAGGCCCCGTTCCTGCTCATCGGCGAGGGCACCTCGGAGATCCAGAAGACCATCATCTCCCGCGGCCTGCTCAAGGAGTACAAGCTCTGACAAGCGCGCCGGTCACCCACCGGCCGGCTCGACGGCCGGTTCCGGTGCGGTGACCGGCCCCACCGCCAGCGCCTGCGGTCGTTCCCGGTACGCCTCGATCGCAGCCGCCAGGCGCTGCTCCGGCACCGCCACGTCCCGGCCGCCGACCACCGGCGCCGGCTCCAGCGACCGCCACACCCTCGGCCGCAGCCGCACCCCGGCGAGCCGGCCGTCCTTCCGGTGCAGGCTCACCCGGTCGATGTTGGACCAGTCGTACCGCCGGCGGCCATGCCGGATCCCGCTCGCGGTCAGCGCCAACCGCCCGGTGAACCGCAGGCCGGAATAGGCGACGACTCCGGTCGCCACCGCCGCCGCGACCAGGAGTACCAGCCGTACGACCCGGGCCCACTGCGGGTCGGCGGGTAGCAGCATGGTCACCACCAGCGTCGCCGCCGTCGCCCGGGCCAGGTCGGCGGCCAGGTCGACCCGGCCGGCCAGGGACCGCCGAGCGACCAGACCCGGCTCGATCTCGTCCAGGCCGGCCACCCGTTCCCGCCAGACCAGCCGGGCGTCCTGCCGTGGCCGCCACCGCTGCAGGAGCGCGGTCAGACCGACGAACAGCCAGAAGACGCAGGCGGTCCCGTCGACCTCGAACCGCGGAACCCGGGACAGCGCTGCGGCCACCAGCACCGTCACCGCTGCGCCTACCGTCGCGGCCAGCAGCCGGCGGGACCAGAGCCCGTCGCGCTTCGGTAACCGGCCGGACCGGCGGGGAGACATGGCCGCAGGGTACGGGCCGTGGACAACCGCCACGGCGGTCCTTACCGTTGCGGCGCGACCTTTCCGAGCCGGTCAGCTCAGTCGGGTGAGGCCGGCGGCGGCACGCTCGACGATCAGGCAGCGGTCCTCGACGTAGTCGACGCCCGCCTCGGTGGCGATCCGCCGCGCCTCGGCCGAGACGATGCCGAGCTGCAACCAGACCGCCGGGGCACCGATCGCCACCGCCTCGCGCACCACCTCGACCGCGTCCTGCGCCGGCCGGAACACGTCGACCAGGTCGACGGGGTGCGGGATGTCGGCCAGCGACCGGTAGACCCGCTCGCCGAAGAGTTCGTCGGCGGTCGGGTTGACCGGGATGATCCGCCAGCCGTACCGCTGCATCTGCAACGGCACGCTGTGCGCAGCCTTGCGCGGGTCGCGGGACGCGCCCACGACGGCGATCACGGCGGAGTCGGCGAGGATCTGCTGAGCGGAGCGCACCCGCCGACTCTAACCCCGCCGCTCAGCCGCCGCCCCCGAGCACGCGGCGCAGCCGGGCGTACTCCTCGGGCGTGCCGATCGCCGCGCGGTGCTCCGGGTGGGCGACGTAGTGCGTGACGGCGGCGGCCAGCAGGCCCGGCGCGACGTCCAGATCCCAGTTCTCCACGCCGACCTGGCGACGCCGGATGATGCCGCCACGGCGGACCAGCCCCGGACTCCGCACCGGCAGTTGAAGTGAGCCGGCCCGCGGCGGGCGGACCGGGGCCGCCGGGTCCAGTGCCTCCCACGGCACGTGGACGTGCCGCAGCGGATCGCCGGCCGTGATTCCCGCCGGGGTCAGCGCTACCTCGGGCACCCGACGCCAGAGCGCCACCGCCATCACCACGGCCAGCGGGCCGGCGATGCTCGGATAGACCCACCAGAACTCGTCGCGAGCGGCAACGGGGTGGTAGACGATCTGGTACGCGAGGAAACCGAGGATGACGCAGCGGAAGCTCGGCCGGCGCCTGGGCGGCACGAAGAAGGCCCGATCCCGCTCGTCCACCCGCAGCTCGGTGGTGCTGGGCCGCCCGAAGATCGGCAGCAGGCTCCAGGCGAGCGCGAGCACCGGCAGCAACGTGAGCAGGGCGGCGGGACCGCCCGTCCGTGCCGTCCACCCGGCCAACACACCCCAGAGCAACCCGAGGACCGCCGCGACCGCCGCTGTGGCGCGCTGCCGGCGCAGCGCCAGTGTGATCGCCTCCCGCACGCCGGGCAGCGTATCGTTCGCCGTCTACAAGAGAGTGAGCTGCTCGGCCGGCGGCGGCCCGGGGGTCGGGTCGGGCGGGCGGCGGTCGTCCCCGCGCTCACCCCGGTGCAGCCCGTGCCGGCGCGACGCGATCCGCACCCGCGCCGTCAGCTCCCGCTGGTAGGACTGCGGGGCGTACGCGCCGGAGCGGTAGAGCTCGCGGTAGCGGGGGACCAGATGGGGGAACTCGCGGCCGAGCCAGCGCGCGTACCACTCCCGGGCTCCGGAGCGCAGGTGCAGCGCAAGTGGCGTCACGCTGGTCGCCCCGGCCGCGGCGATCGCCGCCACCGTGGCGTCGATCGAGGCGTCGTCGTCGCTGAGCCCGGGCAGGATCGGCGCCATCAGCACCCCGACGTCGAAGCCGGCGTCGGTCAGCGCCCGCACCGCGTCCAGCCGGCGCCGCGGGCTGGGCGTGCCCGGCTCGACCGCGCGCCAGAGCCGCTCGTCGACGAAGCCCACCGAGAAGGAGACGCCGACCCGGGTGACCTCGGCGGCCTGGCGCAGCAGTGGAAGATCCCGCAGGATCAGCGTGCCCTTGGTGAGGATGGAGAACGGGTTGGCGAAGTCGCGCAGCGCCGCGATGATCTGCGGCATGAGCTGGTAGCGCCCCTCGGCCCGCTGGTAGCAGTCAACGTTGGTGCCCATCGCGACGTGCGCGCCCCGCCAGTGCGGTGCGGCCAGCTCCCGCCGGACCAGCTCACCCGCGTTGACCTTGACGATCACCTTCTGGTCGAAGTCCGCACCGGCATCGAGGTCGAGGTAGGTGTGGGTGTTCCGTGCAAAGCAGTATTTGCATGCATGACTGCATCCCCGGTACGGGTTGATCGTCCACTCGAAGGGGACGCGGGAGGCGCCGGGCACCTTGTTGATGATCGACTTGGCCCGGATCTCGTAGAACGTCATGCCGGCGAAGCCCGGGGTGTCGAAGGTGCGGGCGATCGCGCCGGGCAGCGCCAGCGGCAGGGGTGGCGTCGCTGGCGCTGCCCGATCGGGGACCGCCTCGTCCGGGGGAGCGGAGAGGTTGTCCCAGCGCATGACCCTCATTCGAACACGCGTACGAGCGGAGCGCAAGCGACCCGCCGTGTTCCCGCCCACCTCGGCGTTCGGTCTGTGGTCGGCGGGTGGAGGATGGAGGCATGGAGAGGTCGACGTTCGTCTACGACGGGGACTGCGCGTTCTGCACCCGGTGCGCCGAGTTCATCGACCGGCGGATCCCCACGGGTGTGCACGTGGTGCCGTGGCAGTTCGCCGACCTCGACGCGCTCGGCCTGACCGAGGCGGAGTGCGAGGAGGCGGTGCAGTGGGTCGGCGCGGACGGCTCCCGCGCGGCCGGCCCCGACGCGATCGCGAAGCTGCTCGGCGACAGTGGCCCGCTCTGGCGGGTGGCCGGCACCGGCCTCCGGTTCCCGCCGGTACGCGCCGCCGCCTGGCCCGCGTACCGCTGGGTCGCCCGCAACCGGCACCGGCTCCCGGGCGGAACGGCCGCCTGCGCGCTGCCACAGGAGGCGCGGGAGCGCCTCTACGGCCCGTCCGGTCGGCCGGCGGCGGACGCCTGACCGGCGAGTGACGGCGCGGGGCCGCCCGCGTCGACGGGCCGTCCGCCATCCTCCTCCCGGCGGGTGAGCAGCCGGCGCGCCCAGACGACCGGCCGGACCCGTTCCAGCGGCAGGAAGCTGGCCATCGCGGCCAGGTGCGGGGCGAACGAGATGGTGATGGTCGCGACGGTGACCAGGTGGAACGAGTAGAAGAAGCCCACCGTCGCCAGCCGCCAGCGTTCCCGCAGCAGGAAGACCACCGGGCTGAGCAGCTCGAACGCGACGATGCCGAACTGCGCCACGATCAGCAGGTACGGCACCGAGGCGATCAGGTCGGCCAGTTCGGTGCCGCGCCGGAGGATCGCCCGGGCCAGCACCGAGCCGGTCAGCCAGTCCAGCCCGCCGAAGCGCAGCTTGGCCCAGGCGGCCAGGAAGTACGTGCAGATGACGGCGATCTGGGTGACCCGCAGGGCCCAGCCGCCGGCCTCGGTGCGGGTGGCGTCGCCGTGCCGGGCCCGGCCGGCGGTGGGCAGCACGGCCAGCGCGACGAGCAGGCCGAACCGGTCGTGGTCGACCTTGCCGTAGCTCATCGCGACGATCATCCACTCGAAGTAGAGCGCGAAGACGGCCCAGCCGAGCAGCCGGGGCGCCCGGCCGGTCGCGGCGAGCAGGGCGAGCAACAGCAGGGCCCAGAAGATCACGGCGACCAGCGCCGGGGTGGGCGTGGGCAGCGGCAGCACCCGCCCGACGAGCAGCGGCTGGTAGAGCTCCCCGGGCACGGCGACCCGGGTGCGGATCCACGGGGTGAACACGACCAGGTCGGCGGCGACGAAGAGGTAGATCAGCGTCCGGAAGGCGGCCACCCGGCCGCGCGGCACCGGCTCGGTCAACCAGCGGCTCATCGGTCCGCCTTCCAGGAGACCACCGTCTCGTCGGTCCAGCGGCCGGTGGGCCGGCCGTCGCGGATGCCGTGCCAGCGGATCACGATGCGGACCTCCACCAGCTCGGCCGCGTCGGGGTGGCGTTCGGCGTACGCGTCGGCGACCTCGGTGAGCAGTTCGGGGTCGGCGGCGTAGCGGCCCTGCTGGCCCTCGATCTCGGCCCGGCGGATGCCGGTCGCGCGCTCGCCCAGGTCGACGACCGCGCCGGTGCTGTCGACGCCCTCGACCCGGGTGTCCGGGGCGGGGGAGTTCGGCGGGTTGGAGGTCGAGTACATCCGGAACGGGCCGAACGGGAAGTGGTCGTCGGTGCCCCAGACGGTGCCGGCGAGCAGGACGGCCAGGCCGAGGGCGGTGGCGGCGAGCCGGATCGCGCGTCCACGGCTGGTCAAGGTCTCCATCGGGTCGTGACGATACGGGATGTACCGCCCGCTCCGGGTCCCTCCGACGGCCACTTGTCGCCGCCGGGCGGACGGGGTCGCGGACGCGACGACGGCCGGGCCCGTGGGGGCCCGGCCGTCGTGGAGCGGATCGGTTCAGTGCTGGTGACCGGCCAGCTTCTGCCGGACGTCGTCCATGTCGAGCGCCTGGACCTGCTCGATCAGGTTCTCCAGGGCGGACTCGGGGAGGGCGCCCGGCTGGGCGAAGACGATGACGCCGTCGCGGATCGCCATGATGGTCGGGATGGAGCGGATGTCGAACTTGGCACCCAGCTCCTGCTGCGCCTCGGTGTCGACCTTGCCGAAGACGATGTCGGGGTGCTTCTCCGAAGAACGCTCGTAGACCGGGGCGAACCGCTTGCACGGGCCGCACCACTCGGCCCAGAAGTCGACGAGCACGATGCCGTCGCTGCCGGCCACCTCGTCGAAGTTTGCCGTGGTCAGCTCTACGGTTGCCATGAAAGTCTCCGATCGGCGCGGAATAGCTACGTCTGGTGGAACCAGGGCGTACCGCGTGGAATTCCCGACAGTTGCGCGCCGAAACGCGCGCTCACCGCCCGTGCGGGATGGTCCCGCTCCCATCGACGGAGTTGGCTTTGCCCGGGGGTGCTGATCGCAAGTGCACGACGCATTTGCGTGACCAGCGGTGATGGGAGCGCTTCCATAAAGATCGACTCAACGGATCGGCGCAATTCAGCAATCTGGCGGTTGACAAGCGGCTATCCGGTGTGCGGAGATCGCCGAAGGCTCCCGATGTGATGACACAGAGTAGTGTTACAAAAAGATAAATGTGACCTCTGTCTCTGTTCGGTCCTCGTTGTCGTGCGGCAGAATCTTCCGCATCAGAGCGTGGGCGGCGGGTGCCGGGGAGGGCCCCGCCGCTCATTGCGTCTCCCCTCGGTAGCGCCGGTGTGACATTTCCGCACGGCCCGCGCCCCACCCGTCGCCTTAACACCCCATAAGGCATGCTGTGCCGAACTCCATCGCCGCCCGTCGAAGGGGACAAGGATGCAGTTCGGCCGCTACTACGAGGAGTTCGAGGTCGGCGCGGTCTACCGGCACTGGCCGGGCAAGACGGTCACCGAGTACGACGACCACCTCTTCTGCCTGCTCACCATGAACCACCACCCGCTGCACATGGACGCGCACTACGCCGAGTCCGCGAGCCAGTTCAAGCGCAACGTGGTGGTCGGCAACTACATCTACTCCCTGCTGCTGGGCATGTCGGTGCCCGACGTCAGCGGCAAGGCCATCGCGAACCTCGAGGTCGAGTCCCTGCGGCACGTGGCGCCGACCTTCCACGGCGACACGATCTACGGCGAGACCACGGTGCTGGACAAGCGCGAGTCGTCATCCAAGCCCGATCGGGGCGTGGTCTCGGTGGAGACCCGGGGTTACAACCAGGACGGCACCATGGTCTGCGTCTTCCGCCGCCGGGTGATGGTCCCCAAGAAGGAGTACGCGGCCACGACCGTGCCCGAGGGCGTGGACCCGGAGCGGCCGAGCTTCCCCGAGCCGCGCTGACGTCGACGGCCCCTTCCCGCCGGGTTCGTGTGGAAGGGGCCCTTTTCCCCTTCCGGGGCATATGCTGGCGCCGGAGGTCCCCATGAGCCACTCCGTCGCCGGAGAGCCGCCCTCTGCCGGCCGCCGCGCCGCACCGCTGACCACCGCCGTCTACTCCGCCGCCGAGTGGGATCTGCTGACCAGCCTGCCCGGTCGGGTGATCGTGGCCGCCGCCGCGCCCGGCCCCGGCCGGCCCCGCCGGGGGGTCTCCGCCGGGCTCGCCGGCCTGGACGCGGTCGCGGCGGGTCGGGCCTTCGACAGCGATCTCGTCCGCGCGGTGGTCGCCGCCATCTACGCCCGCCACGACGGGGCCTCCCCGTCGGTCGACCGGCTCGCCGACCTGGTGGACCTGCTGGCCGCCTGCCGCGCGGCGACCCGGGTGCTGCGGCGGGCCGATCCCGCCGACTCGGCGGCGTACCGGCAGTGGGTGCAGTCCGTGGCGGCCAGGGTCTGCCGGGCGGCGCCGCCCGGGGCCGAGGCGCTGCCGCCGGCACCCGCCGACCGCCGCTTCCTCGACCGGCTCGGCGGCGCGCTGGGGCTGGGCTGAGCCGCCGCCGGTCGACCCGTCGGCGCCCCGGGCCCGGCGACCCACCGATCCGGCCGCTGTCGGCCACCCCGCGCCCGGTGGCCCGCCGATCCGGCGACTACCCGATGCCCCCGTGCCCGACGACCCGCCGATCCGGCCGCTGTCGGCCGGCCCGCGCCCGCTGGCCCACCGATCCGGTCGCTGCCGGACCGGGCCGCCGTCGGGGGCGCGGCCCGGGGCCGGGCACGTGGGCCGTACCCTGCGTGACCGTGACCGGAGACCAGCTCGACGTCGGCGTGGGACCGTGGCCGGGGGACCCGCCGGACGACCCACGGTACGACCCCGAGCTGCTCGCCGAGGGCGACCGGCGCAACGTGGTCGACCGGTACCGCTACTGGCGGCGCGAGGCCGTGGTGGCCGACCTGGACCGGCGCCGGCACGACTTCCACGTGGCGATCGAGAACTGGCAGCACGACTTCAACATCGGCACGGTCGTCCGCAACGCCAACGCCTTCCTCGCCGCCGAGGTGCACATCGTCGGCCGCCGCCGGTGGAACCGGCGCGGCGCGATGGTGACCGACCGCTACCAGCACGTGCGGCATCACGAGACCATCGAGGAGTTCGTCGCCTGGGCGGTCGCGCGGGAGCTGCCGGTGGTCGGCATCGACAACCTGCCCGGGTCGCGCCCGCTGGAGACCACCACCCTGCCGCGGCGCTGTGTGCTGCTCTTCGGGCAGGAGGGACCGGGCCTGTCCGACCCGGCCCGCACCGCCTGCGACCAGCTCTTCTCCATCGCACAGTACGGCTCCACCCGGTCGATCAACGCCGGCGTGGCCAGCGGCATCGCGATGCACGCCTGGATCCGCGCGCACGCCGGCCCGCCGCCCGCCTGAGCGGGTCGTTCCCGGCACCGGCCGGCCGCACCGAAACCGGCGCTCCGCTTGACGGGGCGGCGGCGCGGGGTGACGGTGGGAAGGTGAGTGTCGCGGTGAGTTGTCCGAGATGTGGCGGGCCCGTGCGGGCGCCGGACCTGATGCACACCGAATCGCGTTGCCTGGACTGCGGGCCCGTCCCTCCGCTGCACGTGCCCGAGCACATCGGCGCGGAGATCGTCGCCAGCGTGGTGGACCGCATCACCGCCGCCGCCGACCTGCCGCGCCGGCCGGCGACGCCGCTCTGGTGCCCGTGGCCGCTGCCGCCGGGCTGGACCATGACCGGGGTGGCGTACGCCGGGGACGACCGGACCGGCGTGCGCGCCACGGCGGTCGCCTGCGCCGGGCCCGCGCCGCTCGGCGAGGGCCCCGCCGACCTGGTCTTCGTGGCCGAGGAGCCGGGCGTCGGCCTGGGCACCCGGTTCGCCGGGATGGCCGGCCCGGACCCGGGGCCGGAACTGGCCGAGGCGTTGACCGACCCCGGGCCCGGCCATCCGGAGCACGTCGGGCAGGCCAGGATCAAGGTGGCCGGTCACCCGACTCCACTGTGGCTTGTGAACTCGCCTACGGATCGAAGCGCGTACGCCGGCGAGGCTCGGGGTTTGTGGCTCCATGCGATAGCCTGGCCGGCGAGTGCGGGTCACCTGCTCGCGGAAGACGTCGTGCTGCACGACCTGACCGAGTGGACACCGCCCGAACTCGTGTACGGCGCACCGTCTCCGTATCTGCACGGGAAGGCTTGACAAGCTCCAGGGCTTGACAGGTCTCCCGGAATGACGGAGAACGGACGCAGATATTCACTGTACGACATCACACTGATACTCTGGGTGCCGCTGCGGTAATGGGACCCGGCGCCGCGCGAGAGGATGGCCCGCCATGGTCAAGAAGGTCCTCACCTGGGCCGGAATCGCATTCTTGATCTTCTTCGTCGCCTACCGGCCAAATTCCGCCGCGGACGTGTTCAAGTCCCTGGGCGGCGGCATCATGGACATCGCACAGGGCTTCGGCGACTTCTTCACCAGCCTCGTCGCCTAGCCGCCGATGGGTAACCCCTCCGGTCCACCGTTCGACCCCGACGACCCCGACCGGGAGCGCCGGGAGCGAGACACGGAGCCGATCCCCCGGCTCGGGCCCGACGACGGGCCGGGCTACGGCACCGGCCCGGGCCTCGGCGACGGCCCCTCCCTTTCGGACGACGCCGGCTTCGGCGACGGCCCGGCGTACGCCGGGGAGGGGCGGTCCGGTCGAGCCTGGATCCGTGATCCCGAGGCCGGCTACCAGCCGCCGCAGATCTCCGAGGACGAGTTGGCCGGCCTGCGGGCCGACGCCGCCGGCATGGCCCCGCGCCGGGTGCTGCCGCTGGAGGACGAGCCCAGCTCGCTGGTCGCGCGCTACCTCTTCCCGACTGAGCGCTACCGGGGCGAGTGGAAGCGGCACTGGATCCACCTCTCCACCCCGCTGCTGGTCGGCATCGCCGCGACGTTCGTGCTCGGCTACCTCTCCGGCTTCCTCGCCGGGCAGGACGTCGGCGCGCTCACCACGATCGCCGTGCTGCTCTGGTTCGCGGTGATGGGATGGGTGGCGTGGAAGGTCGCCGACTGGTGGTACGACCGCTTCATCCTGACCAACAAGCGGGTGATGGTGGTCAACGGCATCATCACCCGGCGGGTCGCGATGATGCCGCTGGTCCGGGTCACCGACATGAAGTACGAGCAGACCCCGACCGGCCGGGCGCTCAACTACGGCACGTTCGTGCTGGAGTCCGCCGGTCAGGAGCAGGCGCTCCGCGAGATCAAGAATCTGCCCAACCCGAACGAGCTCTACCTGCGCGTCGTCGAAGAGATGTACGAGCCGCAGGCGGTCGAGGCGCGGCTGGGCAAGGAGGCCGACGAGGCCAAGGCCGACGACGGGGCGTGAAACTTTTCGTCCGAACATCGGAGAGACTGCGCACCATTCGCCGTCGACCCGACCTGCCCGGCCGTGGCAACCTGCCAAGGAAACGGGGCGCGGAGGTGGCTGATGGCGAGCAGGGATCCCTTGGAGGAGGAGTTCCGCGACTTCGTCGCGGCCCGCTCCGGCGCCCTGCTGCGCACCGCGTACCTGCTCAGCGGGGACTGGGCGACCGCGGAGGACCTGCTCCAGACCGCGTTGACCAAGACCTACCTGGCCTGGAAGCGGCTCGGCGGGATCGAGGCGATCGAGCCGTACGCCCGCCGGGTCATGGTCAACACCTCGACGAGCTGGTGGCGCCGGCGCTGGCACGGTGAACGCCCCACCGAGGTGCTGCCGGAGCGCGCCGCGGTCGACGAGATCGAGCATCAGCTCGACCGCGACCTGCTCTGGCGCCACCTGAGCGCGCTGCCCACCCGGCAGCGGGCGGTGCTCGTGCTGCGCTACTACGAGGACATGTCCGAGGCGCAGACCGCCGCCCTGCTCGGCATCTCCCCGGGCACCGTCAAGAGCCAGACCTCGCGTGCCCTGGGCACGCTGCGCCGCCGGATGGGCGCCGAGGCCGCCCTCGACCTGCCGAGCGGGGCCGCGCCGAGCCCGCCCCGGCCCCGGCGCGCTCCCGCCGACCGGCCGGCACCCGCACCCGCCGATGCCGGAAGGTCACCGGCGTACGGCGCGCCGAGGATGGTGGTGGGCGCGGACGCGGCGGCCGTGGTCGCGGCGACCAACGCCCCGCCGCGCGTCGACGCACCGGACGTCGGGCCCGCGCCCGCGCTGCCCGCCCCCGACGCCGGGCTGCCCGGGCCGGCCGCCGGGCGCACGCCGTCCGGCGGCGGGCCGGCGGCGGAGCCCGTTTCCGTGTCGTCGGAGGCGGCGCGGGCGGGCCGTGGGGAAGGATCTGTCCCGGGAACCCAGGCCGGCCCGGCGGGGGCCGACCGCGACGAGGCGCGAGGCCTGCCGGTCGTACCGGCCGGCACCGGTGCCGGAGAGCGTCGGTGAGCCGCCCGGCGGGCCCTGCTGACAACCGGACCGGCGGCCCGAGGCGTCCATACGGCGTGACCGAGGACGAGCTGGAGCAGGCGGTGCGGGAGACGTTCGCCCGCCGGGTCGCCGTCGCCCATCCGCTCGCCGCCGACCCGGCGGGCCTGGCGATCCGCCGGGCCGACCGGGCCCGGCGCCGGCGCACCGTGGCCGGGCTGGCGCTGGCCGCGGTCACCACCGTCGGGATCGGCGCCGGGATCGCCCAGCTGGGGCAGCAGCCCGGCCGGCCCACCCATCCCACCGTCGTGCTCGGCGACCCGTACGCCTCGCCCCTGCCGAACCTGACCCCGACGCTGCCGGCCGCCCCGCCGACCGACCCGGCGCAGGGCGCGGGCCGGGGCGAGGTGGACCTGATCCTCGGCACGGTGCTCGCCACCACGAGCGGGCAGCGGCTGACGCTGCCCGACGTGGGCCCGGCCGAGCGCGCCCAGCGGCTGCCGGACGGCACCGGCTGGGCCGTGGTCGGCGCCCCGACGGCGGCCGGCCAGGCGCTGTGGGTGGTGCAGCCCCACGGCGCGGTGCACCTGCTCCTGGCCGGGGCGCGGGACATCGCCCTCAGCCGCGACGGGCGCCAGGTCGCCTGGCGGGAGGGCGCCGAGCTGGTCGCCGCGGGGATCGTCGGCACCCAGGTCGTCGCCGCCGCCCGCACGCCGGTGCCGGCCGGGGCGGTGCCGGTCGGCTTCGCCGGCGACGCCGTCCTGGTGCGCCTCGACGCGGACCAGCCCGGCCACACCCTGTGGCGTCCGGCGCAGGGTCCGCTGAAGAGCGATGGCGACCGCGCGACCCTGCGGGTCTACGGCACCCGCCCCGACGGCTTGGTGGTCGCGCAGGTGTCCGCGGGCACGCCGCGCCGGCTCTGTCTCGCCCTGCTCGACCCGACCCGAAACCTCGCGCCCGCCCGGACCGGCTGCGGGCCCACCCTCGGCGACGACGGGCGCGGTGGCGTCTCGGCCGACGGCCGGTGGCTGTTGGTCAACGGGCGGGTGGGCGGCGAGGACCGGGCGCTGCTGGTCGACCTGGACCGGCTGGGCGCCACCCTGGCGGTCCGCCCGGCCGGGCCGCCCGTGCACGGGCCGGTGGCGTGGACGCCCGAGGGGACGGCGTACTACTCCGAAGCCCGCGCCGGCCTGGTGCGCGTCGACGTGAGCCGGGTGCTCGCGGGCGAGGAGTCGTCGGGCGCCCCGGTCAGCGGCCTGGGCGACGGGCAGCGCCCGATCCCGGTCGGCCGCGACGGTTCCTGACCACGCCCGCGCGCCGGGCATCGGGCGTGGCCGGTAGCGTCGGGGCGGTGAGCGCGCGCCCGCGGATCGACCTGCACACCCACTCCACCGCCAGCGACGGCACGCTCAGCCCCGCCGAGCTGGTGCGGGCGGCGGCGGAGTCGGGGCTGGACGTCGTGGCGATCACCGACCACGACACCACCGCCGGCTGGGAACCCGCGCTGCGGGCGCTGCCGGCCGGGCTCAGCCTCGTCCGTGGGGCGGAGATCTCCTGCCGCTGGTACGGCGAGGAGCCGGCGGTGCCGCTGCACCTGCTCGCGTACCTCTTCGATCCGGACGCCCCGGAGCTGGTCGCCGAGCTGGCCCGGGTGCGAGCCGCGCGGGAGGAGCGGGGCGAGCGGATCGTGGCGCTGCTGCGGGCCGACGGGATCGACGTGGACTGGCTGGAGATCCTGGCCGGCGCGGCGGGCGGCTCGGTGGGCCGGCCGCACATCGCCCAGGCGCTGATCCGGGCCGGCCTGGTGGCCACCACCACGGAGGCGTTCGGGCCGGACTGGCTGGGCGAGCGCTACCGGCTGCCGAAGGAGGACATCGACGTCTTCCACGCGGTCCGGCTCGTCCGCGCGGCGGGCGGCGTGCCGGTCTTCGCCCACCCCCGGGCGACGCGGCGGGGGCGGATCGTCCCGGACGCGCTGATCGCCGACCTGGCCGCAATGGGCCTGGCGGGGCTGGAGGCCGACCACGAGGACCACTCCCCGGCCGAGCGGGCGCACGTCCGCGCCCTCGCCGGCGAGCTGGGCCTGCTGGTGACCGGCTCGTCGGACTTCCACGGCACGCACAAGACCGTCCGGCTCGGCGCGTTCACCACCGGCCCGGAGGCGTACGAACGGATCCTCGCCGAGGCGAGCGGGGTGACCGGGATCGCTTCCGGCTGATCCGCGTTTCAGTCCCCGGCGGCGCGACTACGTTGATCACGTGGATGCCAAGCTGTTCGGTGAGGTCTTCGTGACCCTGCTGGTGATCGTCGACCCGCCGGGCATGATGCCCATCTTCCTGGCGCTGACCGGCCCGCTCACGGCCCGGGACCGCAACCGGGCGGCCTGGCAGGCCGTCGCCCTGGCGCTCGGCGTGATCGTCATCTTCGCGGTGGCCGGCCAGACGCTGCTCGACTACCTGCACGTCGACCTGCCGGCGTTGCAGGCCGCCGGCGGGCTGCTGCTCATCCTGGTGGCGTTGGAGCTGCTGACCGGCAAGGCCGACGACCCGAGCCAGCAGGTCACCTCGAACATCGCGCTGGTGCCGTTGGGTACGCCGCTGCTGGCGGGTCCCGGCGCCATCGTCGCCACCATGCTCTTCGTCAAGGAGGCCGACGGCGGGTCGGACTACACCGCCATCGCCGCCGCGATCGTCGCGGTGATGGTCGCGGTCTGGGTGGTGCTCCGGTTCTCCGGTGGGATCGTCAAGATCCTGCGCCCGGGCGGGATCGAGGTGCTGACCCGGATCGCCGGCCTGCTGCTCGCGGCGATCGCGGTGCAGCTCATCGCGGACGCGGTGGCGGCCTTCGTGACCCAGTACGCCAACATGGCCTGACCGCCGCGCGGGTTTGTCGGGGCCGGATGGCAGGATCGAGGTGTGCGACGAGCCTCTTCAGCCGGACGGTCCTCCGCCACGGGCCGGGCGCCCCGCCCCCGCGGCGACCAGCCCGAGCAGCTCGGCTTCGAGGGCATGCCGGAACGACTCTTCGTCTGCACCCCCAGCAAGCTCGGCGCCTACGCGGACTGCCCCCGGCGCTACCGCTACTCCTACGTCGACCGGCCGGCCCCGCCCAAGGGCCCGCCGTGGGCGCACAACTCCCTCGGCGCGAGCGTGCACACGGCCCTGAAGAACTGGTATGCCCTCAGCCCCGAGCGGCGCCGGCCCGAGGCGCTCGCCGCGCTGCTCAAGGGCACCTGGGTGCGCGAGGGCTACCGCGACGAGGAGCAGGAGCGGGCGGCCTACCGGCGGGCGCTGGGCTGGCTGGAGTCCTACGTCGAGACCCTGGAGCCGGGGGTCGACCCGCTCGGCGTGGAGCGGGTGGTGGCGGTCAAGACCGGGGTGCTGGCCTTCAACGGCCGGGCCGACCGGATCGACTCCCGCCCCGGGCCCGAGGGCCCCGAGCTGGTCATCGTGGACTACAAGACGGGCCGCACCGGGCTCGACGCCGACGACGCGCGCGGCTCGCAGGCCCTGGCGCTCTACGCGTACGCCGCCGAGCGGGTGTTCCGCCGGCCGTGCCGCCGGGTGGAGCTGCACCACCTGCCCACCGGCACGGTCGCGGCGCACGAGCACACCGTCGAGTCGCTGGCCCGACAGCTCACCCGGGCCGAGGAGACCGCGCGCGACATCATGGCCGCCGAGCGGGCGGTCGCCGACGGGGACGAGCCCGACGACGCCTTCCCCACCACGCCGGGTCCCCGCTGCGGCTGGTGCGACTACCGGCGCACCTGCCCGGCCGGGGCGCAGGCGCCGGGCAAGGAGCCGTGGGCGGCCGTCGAGCAGCCCGCCGGCCCGGTGCCCGGCCGGGACTGACCGGCTCAGGCGGAGGTGCGGGCGAGGCGGGCGGCGCGGTCCTTCGCGGCCTGCTGCAACGGCCCCTCCAGCCAGCGGCGGGGCACGGCGGCGAGGGTCAGCCGCAGCGCCCGCACCGTCAGGTCGGCCGAGAGCGCGGTGGTCGGCAGGCCCAGGCCGCCGTACAGCCGCCGGGCCCAGGCGGGCAGCAGCGCGAACGCGGTGCCGGCGATGCCGAAGTACGCCCAGCGGGCCGGCCCCAGGTTGAGCCCGATCCGGGCGGGCAGGCTGAGCTTCCACGGGATAGGCGGGGCGGTCAGGAAGAGCGCCGTCTCGGCCGCCTCGCGGGTGATCCGCAGCTCCGGGCGGATCCGCCGGTAGTAGTCGGCCACCTCGGCGGCGGTGCCGGGGACCGTCTGCGGGTCGAGGCCCACCAGCGCGGCGGCGCGCCGCTGCTCGGTGTAGTAGCCGTCGATCTCGTCGGCGGTCAGCGGCAGCCCCGCCCGGCGGGCCGTGTCGAGGAACGACTCGATCTCGGTGACGTGCACCCAGCGCAGCAGGTCGGGGTCGTCGACGCGGAACTCCTCCCCGGTGGACGGGTCGGTCGCCCGCAGGCGGGCGTGCCGCCGGCGTACCCGCCGCCCGGCGGCCTCCGCCTCCGCGGTGGTCCCGTAGATGGTGGTCGCCACGTAGGTGGCGGTGCGGACCAGGCGACCCCAGGCGTCGGAGCGGTAGTCGCTGTTCTGGGCGACCCCGGCCATCGCGCGGGGATGCAGTGCCTGGAGGTAGAGCGAACGCAGGCCGGCGACGATCAGGATCGGCTCCTCGTGCACCTTCCACGTGACCGAACCCGGACCGAACAGACCGAGGTCATCGGAGTCCACCGACCAAGCGTGCCATGCCCCGCGACCCTCCGCCCCGGGCAACGGACGTCAGCCCGTCGGCCGTCCCGTCGTCGGCGGGGACGGCCGGTTGTCGGCGGAGTGGCAGAGCCAGGGCCTGCGGGGCGGTCAGACGTCGGCGGCGCGGCGGATCCGGCGCGGCCGGGTCAGTCGTCGGCGGAGCGTCGGGCCTGGCAGGTGGGGCAGAGGCCCCAGAAGGTCACTTCCGCCTCGTCGACCTCGAACCCGTGGGCGATGTCCGGGTCCAGGCAGGGGGCCCTGCCGACCGCGCAGTCGATGTCGGCGATCTCGCCGCAGCCCCGGCACACCACGTGGTGGTGGTTGTCCCCGGCCCGCGCCTCGTAGCGGGCGGGGCTGCCGGCCGGCTCGATCCGGCGGGACAGCCCGGCCCGGGACAACGCGCCGAGCACGTCGTAGACGGCCTGGGTGGAGACGGAGTCGAGGCGCTCGCGGACCCGCCGGGTGATCTCGTCCACCTCGAGATGGCCGCCGCCGGCCAGTACGTCGAGCACGGCGAGGCGCGGCCGGGTGACCCGCAGGCCCCTCGACCGGAGCAGCTCCTCCCCGCCGGACATCCGTCAATGACAGCACGAGGTGACCGGGTCGACAACCGGCCTCCGGCAGAGGGTGGCCCCGGCCACAGCCAGCGTGCCCGTCGGGGCGGTGAACCGGACCGGCCCGGGGCGCGTGTAGCGGATCGAGAGTTCTGGGCGGGGCGGCCGGCGCACCGTACGCTGGCAACCCGCGACCGCGTACGCCGGAGGTGTGGATGTTCAAGGAGATCCTGGGCCTGCCGGCCCACGTGCTGGTGGTGCACGCGGTCGTCGTGCTCGTGCCGCTGCTGGCCCTGCTCTCCGCCGCGTACGTGGCGCTGCCCCGGTTCCGGCCCCGGCTGGACTGGGCGGTGGCGATCCTCGCCGTGGCGGCGCCGGTGGCGGCCTTCGTCGCGGTCGAGTCCGGCGAGGAGCTGAACGACGCGTTCCTGGCCCAGGGCATGCAGGGCCCGATCGTGGACCAGATTCTCGAGCACTCGCGCTACGGCGACATCCTGTTCTGGTACGTCCTGCCGCTGGCCGTGGCGTCGCTGCTGCTGCTCGTGGTGACGAGCGGGCACCCGCGCGTGCCGAGGCTGCCGTCCTGGATCACGCCGGTGCTGTCGGTCGCGGTGGTCGCGCTCGGCGTCGCGAGCCTGATCTACGCCTACCTGACTGGCCACTCCGGCGCCGAGGCGGTCTGGGGCAACACCCTCTGACACCCGCCCCCGGCCTCCGCGATCTTGCACTTTCGGCCCGCCTTTTGTCCCCGTTCGCGCGCTTTGCCGGGGCGGCAACTGCAAGATCGCGCTGGGGAAGTGGGGGGAGGGGGTTAGAAGATCAGGCGTGAGCAGAGCAGGCAGGTCAGGATGACCAGCACCGCGCCGGCCAGCGCGCCGACGCCGTACGTGAGTCGCTGCGCCCGCTGTTCCGCCGTGTCGAGCCCGGCCATGTCCTGCGGGGGCAGCCGCCGGGGCGGTGGTGGTCGCAGGTGCACGGGCGGTCGCCACCCGGCCGGGGGCGGGGTGGTGGCCGGCGGGCCCACGTAGCCGCCCCCGGGCGCTGGCGCGGCCCGGGTCCCGGACTGCTCCGGCGCGGTGTCGGGCCGCCGCCAGTACTCGTCCGGGGCGCTGCCGGAGGTGGGGGTCGTCACGCCGTCCGACGCTACCAACGCTCCGGCCCGGTGACCGGCCGGACGCGGCCGGCCCACCGGCGGGTCGGCGCCGGACACCCCGGTCAGCCGTGGCCGGACAGCCTGGCGAGCACCGGTCAGCCGTGGCCGGACAGCCCGGCGAGCCGTGGCCGGACGCTCTCGGCAGCCGTGTCGGCGGAGCACCGGGGCACCGTGGCGGACCTGGTTCCTCGCGGTGGCCCGGTCGCGGCTGCGCTAGTCTTGCCGCTCGTGAGCACCGAGTTTCCTCCGACGCCGGCGGTACGCGGCGACGACGACCGTACGGTCGACCTGAGCGACGACTTCGTGGTGCTGCCCGAGCAGACCGCCGACGACACCGATCGGGGCTGGGGCGAGCGTTCCGGCGGCAACGACGACTGGCTGCTCGCGGAGCGCCCGCCGCACTGGGACTGAACCGGCTGCCAGGCGCCCCGCCGACAATCCGAGGCTGCTTCCGCGAACCTGCCGGCATTTCGGGCCGCTTCCGTGTGACCGGCAGGCGCCCGGGCCCGCTTTCGCGCCTGTGGAGAAACCTCGGCGGCCTGTGGACAACGCCGCCGGGCCTGTGGATGACGGGCGGCCCTGTGGACAACCGCCTGTCGGCGACGGCGCGGCCACCCCGTCGCGCCCACGGGCGTCACCAGGCGATCCGAGACGCCGCCGCGGTCGACCAGGGACCCGAGACGGCGAGCCGGGAGGCGGGGGCCGTGACCCTACGCCGGTGGCCCGCCCAGCGGGTCGTGCCCGGGGCCGGGCGGGGCCGGCCTGGGGACAGGTGGTGGCGTGCGTCAGGAGGCGCTGGCGGTGCTGGCGGCCGGGGTCTTGCTCGTCCCGCCGCCGGAGCCGTTCGAGCTGGACGACGACGAGGGCGACGAGGACGAGGCGGAGGTCGAGCCGCTCGACGAGCCGGAGTCGCCGCCGGAGGAGGACGAGTCGGACTTCGCCGGCTTGGCGGCGCCGCCGTTGCTGTCGGTGTCGCTGCCCGAGGCGCGGGAGTCCGTGCGGTAGAAGCCCGAGCCCTTGAACACGATGCCGACCGAGTTGAAGAGCTTGCGCAGCCGCCCCTCACACGTGGGGCACTCGGTCAGCGGCTCGTCAGAGAAGGACTGCACCGCCTCGAGCTGGTGGCCGCACGCGGTGCAGGCGTACTGGTACGTGGGCACGTTCTCCTCCGGATCTGGCACGGCCGGTTGGCACTCGACGTCTTCGAGTGCCAATGGTGCGTCATCGCCCCCGGATTCGTCCAGCGGAAGTGTGGGGCGCGACACCGCCGCCCGCAGGCGCGACCCGCCGCGTCCCGGGGGCGGCGTCAAGCGTACGCAGGCCGTCGGCGGGAGTGACCACCGCGCGTACCGGGCGGTCGTGCGGCTCGGCGGGCAGCGACCCGACCAGCTCCCCGTCGTGCAGCGGCACCACGGTCAGCGCGGTCGCGGGTACCCGGGCCAGCGCCCGGTCGTAGGAGCCACCGCCCCGGCCCAGCCGCAGCCCCCGGCGGTCCACCGCCAGCGCCGGCACCACCACCAGCTCGGCCGTCGCCACCGCGTCCCGGCCCAGTCGCGGCCCCGCCGGCTCGCGCATGCCCCGGCCGGCGGCCACCAGCGCGTCCGCCCCGGCCCAGGCCGCCCAGTCCAGGTCGAGGTCGGCACAGAGCACCGGCAGCAGCAGCTCGGCCCCCGGCGGCAGCGCCGCATGCAGCACCGCCGGCAGGTCGGGCCCGCCCGGCTCGGAGCCGACCGGCACGTACGCCGTCATCCGGCGCGGGCGCAGCCGGCGTACGAGAGCCACCAGCTCGGCCTGGACGCGCCCGGCGGCCTCGGCTCGCGTCGGCGCGGTCAGCGCCCGGCGGGCGGTGAGCACGGCGGCGCGCACGTCCCGCTTCGCCGCTTCCGCTTCATGAGAAAAATCGGGCACGCAACACTCCTGACGCAACGTTTGTCACCTGGTTGCTCTGTGTCAGCATCGCAAGCGACGGCGGCGGAACTTCCGGGGGGACCGAGTGACGCTACGCGGGCGGTTGACCACAGCCTTCCTGGCGGTGGTGCTCGGCCCGGTCCTGCTCGGGGCGTTCTTCGTCGGTTCGACCGTGGTGGCCGTCGACCGGAGTCGTTCCACCGAGCGGCTGGCGGTGGCCGCCGCGACCGTGCGCACCTCGGTCGACGCCCTCTGCCAGCAGCTGCGGGCCGCCGCCGACGCGGTGGCCCTGACCGGCGACCGGCCCGGCGCCGCGGGCCAGGTGGTCAGCCGCGGCCTGGCGGCCGCCGTGCGGGTCACCGACGTGGCCGGCCGGGTCACCTACGCCTCGCCGGGCGGGCCGCCGGAGCCCTGGCGGGACTGCTCCACCGCCGCGCCGGCCGCCGGCCCGGTGCGGGCGCTCGCCGTCCGGGTCGACCTGCGCGACCGGTCCGGCGGGCCGTTGGGCACGGTCGCCGCGGCGCATCCGGTCGACCCGGCCTTCGTGGCGCGGCTCGCGGCCGTGACCGGCGTGGCGGTCACCCTGCTCGACGACGCCGAGGCCCCCGTCCGGCTCGCCCACACCACCGAGTCGACCGGGGTACGCGACGCCGTGCTCGCCGCCGCCGGCACGGTCGACGGCGAGCGGGTCACCGAGACCGCCGACGGCCGGTACGTCCGCCGGGTCGGCCCGTCCGCCGGGCAGCCCCTGCCGCTCGTGCTCTCGGTCCCCAGCGACCAGCCGCCCGGCCTGTACGCCGCCCTGGTCGCGGCGGTGCTCGTGGCGGCCCTGCTGGCCGTGGTGGCCGCCGGGCGGCTGGCCCGGGTGACCACCCGGCCGCTGGTGGAGCTGGCGGGCGCGGTGGACCGGGTGGCCCTCGGCGACCTGACCGCCCGGGTGCCGGTGCGCAGCCGCGACGAGATCGGCCGGCTGGCCGGCGCGTTCAACCGGATGACCCGGGAAACCGGCACCTACGTGGCGGCGCTGACCAGCAGCCGCGACCAGTTGCGCGGGCACCTCGCGGTGCTGGGGGACACCCTGGCCAGCACGCACGACCTGCAACGCATCCTGCGGGTGATCCTGCACAGCGCGATCGCGGCGACGGGCGCCCGGGCCGGCGCGCTGCTCCTGGTCGACGACGGCGGGGTGCTCGTGGCGCAGTGCGCGGAGGGGCTGGACGGGCGCTGCCCGCCCGAGGAGCGGGCCGGGCCGCTGCGGGTGCCGCTGGGCAGTGGCGTGCTCGGGGCCGTCGCCGCGACCGGCGAGCCGCAGCGCGGCCGGGCGGAACCCTCCGCGGTGCCGCCGGGCGAGCCGAGCTGCCGGACGTACGTCGCGGTGCCGTTCGCCGCCCCGGGCGCTACGGGCGCGGTCGATGCCGCCGCCCGCGCGGACGCCCCGCCCACTCGGCCCGGGTCGTCGGAGCCGGCGTCCCCGGCCGGGGCGCTCGGTGTGCTGGCCCTCTACGACCGGCTCGGCGCGGACGAGTTCGACGACGACGACCTGGTGACCCTGCGGACCTTTGCCGGCCACGCCGCCGTGGCGGTCGACAACGTGCGGGTGCACGAGGAGGCGCAGCGGCTCTCGCTGACCGACCCGCTGACCGGGCTCTGGAACTACCGCTACCTGCGGGAGTCGATCCGCCGGGAGGTCGAGCGGGCGAATCGGTTCGGCCGGATGCTCAGCGTCCTCGCCCTCGACCTGGACCGGTTCAAGGACGTCAACGACACGCACGGGCACGCGGCCGGCGACGCCGTGCTGGCCGAGTTCGCCCGCCGGGTGCGGGGCGAGATCCGCGAGGTCGACCTGGCCTTCCGGCAGGGCGGCGAGGAGTTCGTGGTGCTGCTGCCGGAGACCGACGCCCGGGGGGCGGCGATCGTCGCGGAGCGGCTCGGCGCGGCGATCCGGGAGGCCCCGATCACGGCCGACGGGCACGGCGGGGGCGCGCCTGTGGCCATCGCGGTGACCGTCTCCATCGGCATCGCCGTCTATCCCGGCCACGCCAGCACGGGCCAGGAGGTCCTGGACGCCGCCGACGACGCGCTCTACGCCGCCAAGGCGGCCGGCCGGGACACCTGGCGGATCGCCGACGACCGGGCCGGCGAGGAGCGGGCGGGTGGCGGCCGGGCCGGCGAGGAGCGGGCGGGTGGCGGCCGGGCCGGTGAGGAGCCGGTCGCCCACGGCCGGGCCGACCCGCCGGCCCGGGAGATCCCCGTCCCGGCGGGCGCGCTCAGCCCCGAGGACGGGATGCCGCGCGCCGGCGCCCCGCGCCAGCCGGCCCGGACCCGCCCCGAACCGCCCGATCCGGTCGACGTCGAGCCGCACGGCGCGCCGGCCGGACCCGGGGCCGAGCCCCGGACCGCGCCGGCCGGACCCGGTCCCGCGCGGCCCGGCACGAGCGGCGGCGCGTCTTCCGGTCCTCACCCTCCACGGCAGAGCCGTGGCCGATAGTCTCGCGACATGTCGGAGCACTCAGCGAGCCCCTCAACGGCGACCGCCGCAACCGGTCGCTCCCGTGCGGTCAAAGCAGTCATCCCGGCCGCCGGACTGGCCACCCGGTTCCTGCCGGCCACGAAGGCGGTGCCCAAGGAGCTGCTCCCGGTGGTCGACCGGCCGGTGCTGCAGTACATCGTCGAGGAGGCCACCCAGGCCGGCATCGGCGACGTCCTGCTGATCACCGGGCGGGGCAAGACGTCGATGGTGGACCACTTCGACCGCCGCCCCGACCTGGAGGCCCGGCTGGAGGAGAAGGGCGACGCCGAGCGACTGGCCGCCGTGCGCCGCCCCAGCGAGCTGGCCGAGATCTACACCTGCCGCCAGCCGGAGCAGCTCGGCCTCGGCCACGCCGTCGGTTACGCCGAGTCGCACGTCGGCGACCAGCCCTTCGCGGTGCTGCTGGGTGACGAGTTCGTGAAGCAGTCCGAGCCGCTGCTGCCGGCCATGTTGGAGCTCCAGGCGCGTACCGGCGGCGTCGTGCTGGCCTTCTTCGAGGTCGACCCCTCCGAGACCAAGCGCTACGGCATCGCCTCGGTGGAGCCGGCGGAGGCGGAACTGACCGACGTCGGCGAGGTCGTCCGGGTCACCGGCATGGTGGAGAAGCCGAAGCCGGAGGACGCGCCGAGCAACCTCGCGGTGCTGGGCCGCTACGTGCTGCCCGCCAGCATCTTCGACGCGATCCGGCGTACGAAGCCGGGCAGCGGCGGGGAGATCCAGTTGACCGACGCGATGGAGCTGCTGCGCAACGAGGGCACGCCGGTGCACGCGATTGTCTACCGGGGCACCCGCTACGACACCGGCATGCCGCTGGGCTACCTCCAGACCGTGGTGCAGATCGCCGCCGAGCGCGACGACCTCGGCGGCGAGTTCCGCAAGTGGCTGGCCGAGTTCGTCAACTCCGACGTGTCGGGCGTGACTGGTACATGACAGCGTCGGCCGACGCCGAGGCGGCCGCGAACGAGTTGACGCCGCTCGCCGACTACCTGGGCAGCGTGCTGCGCAGGTTACGCGCGCTGCCTCCGCTCGACCTCGACCTCACCCAGGCGCACGGCAACGTCCTCGCCGAGGACGTCGTCGCGCCGCACTCCTTTCCGGCCTTCGACCAGGCGGCCGTGGACGGGTACGCGGCCCGCTGGGAGGACATCTCCGGAGGCGGTCGGGGCGTGGGCTACGTCCCGACCCAGTCCGGCGGGCCGGGCGGGCGCAACGTCCGGCTCAACGTCGTCGGCGACCTCGGCGCGGCGAGCTGGCGCCCGGTGCGGCTCACCCCCGGCGCGTGCTTCTCCGTCGCCAACGGGGCGCCGCTGCCGCTCGCCGCGGACGTGGTGGTCCCCGTCGAGTGGACCGACCAGGGCATGGCCGCGGTGGAGATCTTCCGCGTCCCCAAGCGCGGGTACGGGGTGCGCCGGGCCGGCGAGGAGCTGCCCGCCGGGACCCTGCTGGCCCGGGCCGGCACCTACGTCTCCCCGGCGCTGGTCGCGGTGTTCGCCGCCACCGGCATCGGGCACGTGGTGGTCCGGCCCAGCCCCCGGGTGGTCATCGTGGCCACCGGCGACGAGCTGGTCGACGTGGGCCGGGGCAGCCAGCCCGGCCAGACGGTCGACGCCAACTCGCACGCGCTCACCGCGGCGGCGGCCGAGGTGGGCGCCTTGGCGTACCGGGTGGGCATCTGCGACGACGACCCGGAGGGGCTGCGCGGGCTGCTGGAGGACCAGACGCTGCGTGCCGACCTGATCATCACCACGGGGGGCACCGGCACCGGGCCGGGCGACATGGTGCGGCGGATCCTCTCCCGCCGCGAGGGTGGCCGGGCCGGGCCGGTCACGTTCACCGAGGTGGCTCTCTATCCCGGCACCTCCCTCGGCTTCGGCACGGTCGGCGCCGAGGAGGTGCCGGTGGTGTGCCTGCCCGGCGACACGGGCGCCGCCCTGATCGGCTTCGAGGTGCTGGCCCGCCCGGCGATAAACCTGCTCGCCGGGGCGGAACCGGTGTTCCGGCCCAGCGTCCGCGCGCACCTGCTGGAGACGATCTCGTCCCCGGTCGGGCTGCGCGAGTTCCGCCCCGCGCACGTCGCCGAGCGGCGCGGCGGCGGCTACACGGTCCAGCCGCTCAACGGCGGGCCGTACACCCTCTCCGGCCTGGCCGAGGCGAACGGCCTGTTGGTGCTCGGCGAGCGGGTGACCACCGCGGCGGCCGGGTCCACGGTGGACGTCCTCCTGCTGGACCGGCGCCGGTGAGCGTGGCCTCCCGGGCGCGGCTGGACGGACGGTGCGGTTCGGGCGGGAGTGCGCTTGCGGTGACGCGGTCGTGAGCGGAAGCTGACGCGGTGAATCTGTTCGGGGGTGGGCGGGCGCCGGGGTGGCCGGCGGTGCTGACCGACGGCCCGGTGCTGCTGCGGCCCTACCGGCGGGCGGACGCCGCCGCCTGGTCGGAGGTGCGCCGCGCCAACCGGGAGTGGCTCGCGCCGTGGGAGTCGTCCCTGCCGGGAAGCTGGCACGAGCTGAACTCGCCGGCCGCGTTCCGCTGGGTGCACCGCGACCAGCGCCGGTCGGCGCGCAGCGGCGAGGGGATGCCGTTCGCGGTCTGCCTGCGCGAGGACGGCCAGGAGCGGCTGGTCGGTCACCTCAACGTGGGCAGCATCGTCCGGCGGGCGTTCTGCTCCGGGTACGTCGGCTACTGGGTCGACTACCGGGTGGCCGGTCGCGGCATCATCCCGACCGCGTTGGCGCTCGCCGTCGACCACGCCTTCGGCCCGGGCGGGCTGCACCGGGTCGAGGTGAACATCCGCCCCGAGAACCGGCCGTCCCGCCGGGTGGTGGAGAAGCTGGGCTTCCGCGAGGAGTCGTACCACGTGCGCTACATGCACATCGACGGTGCGTGGCGGGATCACATCGGATACGCGATGACCAGTGAGGAGGTCGCCGCCGAGGGCGGCCTGCTGGGCCGCTGGCACCGGATCCGCGCCATCGCGGGGTGAGCCGTCCCACGGACGGGATCGGCGCGGCGCGTCACCATCCGCGTCGGCGGCCCGTAACCTCAAGTGACTGCAAGCTGTGGCAAGCGCTGCTCCACCCGTACGATCCACGCACCCGACCACGCTCGGTGGAAGATCCTGCGGTCGGGCGGCGGTTGCTCCGAATTCGGTGACGGGAGGGGTGAGGGTGCCGACCTCGGTGCTCCTCGCCGTCCTCGCCGCCGCCGGCCTGCTCGCCCTCGCGCCGGCGCTGGTCCGCCGGTACGACGCCACCGAGCGGCTGGTGGCGGAGCGGGCGCAGTCGACGGCGCGGGTGCTCCAGCGCCGCCGGCGGCGTCGTACTGTCCCGGGGCGGCGGCCGGTCCACCCGCCCCGCTCACTCGTCGTCACCCTGAGCGAGAGCAAGGACACGGGTGGTCTCGCGGCCCCGGTCTCCGCGCCGCCCGCCGCCCGCCGGTCGAGCCGGCTGCGCGCTGTGCCGCCCGCCGGGAAGAAGACCCGCCGCCGTCCGCCGCCCCGCCGGCAGCACACCCCCGCCGTCTACCGCCGGCGCCGGGTGCTCGCCGCGCTGCTGCTGCTCAACTTCGTCGAGCTGATCGGCGTGATCGTGGTCGGCCCCGGCTTCTGGATCAGCTTCGGGGTCACCGCCACCCTGCTGGTCGCGTACGTCGTACACCTGCGGGCGCGGGCGGTGGCGGATCGCCGGCGGCGGCGGGCGCAGGCCCGGGAGGCGGCCTGGCTGGCCGCCCGGCAGGCCGAGGTGCGGCGGGAGCAGGCCCGTCGGGCGGCGGCCCGCCGGGAGGCCCAGCGCCGCCTGGCGGCCCAGCGCGAGGTGGTACGCCGCGCGGCGATGGGCCTGGACCGGCCGGCCGACCTGCCCGCGGCGGCCAACGGCGGCTCCGTGTCCTACCGGCGTACGGGCGGCCTGCGGGGCCGCCCGTACCAGTCCGGCCGCGGCACCCACTCGGCCTGATTGTCCGTTTCGACCCGGCCCGGATGTCCGCTTCCGGCGTCGCCGATCCGATCCGCCGTGGGTCGGTTCCCGCCAAGATCCCGCCGCGCCGGGGGGTGGATTCGCGGCTGGGGCGGTCGACCTGTTAGCCTTGGCGCCGGCCCGCCCGGTGAAAGCCGGGTGGGACCGACGCCGGTTCGCCGGCGGAGGGGCTGTGGCGCAGACCGGTAGCGCACCTCGTTCGCATCGAGGGGGTCAGGGGTTCAAATCCCCTCAGCTCCACCCAGAACATCAATGGCCGGCGGAAACGCTGGCCATTGATCGTTTGGCACAGATCCGGCACAACTCAGTCCGGAAGCGCCACCCCCGAGCGGTTGCCCGCAGCATCCCGAAGCGCTGTGCTGACGAGCTATGGGCGTCGGGTCAGGTTCCAGTTGTTCACCTTGGCCAGATTGAGGCGATCGGAGCTATAGCCGGCAACACCGAGGCGAGCTGGACCGTGGTCGAACCATACGCCCGACCAGCCGTACTCCGTTGGCGCATTCAGTCGCGGGGTACCGGGGATGACGACCAGCGCTTCGCGGCTGTCGAGCAAACGCTTCGTCTGCCGGCCGCAGACATGCGAATCGACACCGAGTCTGTGTCAACTGGTGAAGCGGCAGATGCCATCGAGCGGAGTATGCAGGATCAGCCGTAATGCATTGGCCGTCGTGGCTCAGTATGGCCGGAGCGTATGTCGGGTCTCAGGACGTCCGTGACAGATCTGTCTCAGGACGTGGGTGACACGTCCAGCTAGACGATCTTTACGGGGCATGTTCCAGATTCTGGTGGTGGGTGTGCTGCCAGGAGACGACGTCGCTAACCTCGCCGGCATGCCGGAAGCGCCGGACATCCCGACCGCCTGGCGGCAGCTGCGGGAGAAGACCCCGCACTCCCGGCAGGGAGACCCACTAGTGATCGAAGCTGCCTACGCCCAACCACGGCTCCGCGCGTTGTACCCGTTCCCAACGCACGGAACCCTGAAGTTTCTTCGTACTGCACCACCATGGCAGCCAGACGAGAGGGAGCTGCTTCCCTTCATCGTCTGCGGAGAACCGCCGTATCGGGTGTACGCCGCCGGTTACAGAGAGCTCCTCGGCACGGCAGCAACACCGGAAGACGCCGCCGCGCTTGTTGTTACTCACCTGCCAGACGATCCGGCTTCCGAACGGCGCAGCGACCTCCGTGACCGTTGATCCGGAAGCACGTCCGGGACGGCCGGTACCGCTGCTCCATCACGCTTATTTCCACCAACACTCGGCGGAGTGTCACGCAGGTCCTGACACCGATCTGTTACGCAGGTCCCGAGACCGGACAGTATGGCCGGAGCGTAGTGTGTTCAGACTTTCTTTACTTGGTCAAGGGCGGGCCTGCGGCCCGCCGCCGTGTTCGCGCCGGGGCGCGCGTGCGGCCTGGCGGCCGGTCACGCCCCGGCGCACGGCGTATCAGGGGAAGCCCTTGGCGGCCGCAGTGCAGCTCCCCGGCCGACCGGGTTAACCCTCGTGTACCCCGGCGTCAGAACGGGCCGCCGCCGGGGACTGAGCGCCGAGAATGACGCGCGGGGCCGAACCGGCAAGCCCCAAGCATGGGGGCGGCGCCCGCGGTGCCGAGCAGACGACCCCCCGTACCAGCCACGACCGAGTCCAGGTCAGGTCAAAACCTGCGCCTGGAAGGGGGTGGGCAGCCGCCGGGGTCGGGACGATCGGCCAGGAGCCGGCTCCGCTGCCGGTCCCGGTTCAGGTCAAGAGCGCCGCTGTGGCGGTGCCCGCCGAGTGCCGGACCGTGACACGAAAGCCGACTCCGACCCCGGGCGCCCATCAGATCGACGGGCAGAGCGCAGGCCAGCCAGCCGGACGAAGATCTCCCGCTTGTCGACAGCGTTGCCCCGCGCATCGAGCACGTAACCCGTCAGCCACACCCAGCCCGGATAGGTCGGCTTCGGGCACACCGAGATCACCCGGAACACGAATCGCGGCTGTCGTGCGAACTGCACCGACGCTTCCCGGTCGATCCACAGTTCCTCGCCGGGCTTGGGCGGGCGGGGCTGCGGCTTGGCCCACGTGCGGCCGTGCTGTTCGGCAGGCATGAAGGCCCTTCCTGCTCGAGGTTGCCCTGCCCGGCCGAGTCGGAGGAGCCCCGGCCGGGCAGGGATGCCGCCGCACCGGGGCGAGTTCCGTTCCTCTACGACCAGCACAGCGGGTAGCCGCACCATATCCCAACCGGTACATGGTGGTCCATGGTCTACCAAGCCTGACCAGTGCCGTTCCTGCACACCTACTGTCGAAACGTGATCGACCCCGAAGGGCCGGTGCCGGTCTACCAGCAGTTAGCGGCGATCCTGCGCGAGCAGATCGAGCGCGGAGACTTGCCGCCCAACCGGCCGATTCCGAGCGTGGCCCGGCTCCAACAGGAATACGGCCTGGCGCGGGGCACCATCCTGCACACGGTTCGGGTCCTGGTCGCTGAGGACCTGGTCTACGTGGTGCCCGGGAAGGGCACGTTCGTCAAGCCGCACTGAATAGACCGCAGGCCGCCGACGAACGAGGCGTGACAGGTCGCCCTGTCGCCCTGGGTGTCGTCCGCAACACCGAAGTGAGCCAGACGGCATCGGGATGCGGACGATCGATCATTACGTTGAGTGATGACGGGTCGTTCCTGGCGGCGTCCTGATCTGCCGATGTGCGGGCGTTTCCTCCCTGGTCGCCTGGGCCGGCCGCTCGTGCGCCGCTACGCATCGCCCTGCTCGCCGGTTTGGAGGAGCTTGGCGGCATACGCGGTGGTGATGTCGTCGTCCTCGGCCAGGCCCATAGCGCGCGCCGCGGCGGCGAAGTCCCAGTCGGTCAGCCGCATCTGCACATCCACCCGGCCGAACACGTTGTGACGCTCGAAATCGACGAGCACACCACCAACGTAGGTCTGTGCGCGCGAGGAGTAGTTGTTGCCCCAGAGCAGAAAGGCACCGGGGCACCGGATGGCTTCCACGGCAAGCACCTCGCCGGGGGTCACCCCGTCGCGACAGGTGATGTCGCGGGCGCCGACCATCGAGTAGTCCGCGCCCTCGGCGACGAGCGCGCCGGTCACGATCAGCCGGCCAAGCACGAACACCATGGCCTGGTCCTCAAGGATCAGGTCCCCGTCGATGTGCACATCACCGGCGATGACGGGGGTGCCCGATGCGGGCACCACCACGCGACCCGCCAGCCGAAGCGTCTCGGTGGGCACCGGCTGGTAGGCCTCGGCGAGCACAGAGAGCGCCGCCCACCGGTACTGGTCGGGGCCGTCGAGCCAGGCCCACAGCGACTCGCCGTCAAGGCTGTCGGGGGCGTTGGCCATCCGTCGGTCGAGGTCGTCGAAGGAGAAGCCGAACTTGGCCGCGTCCGTGACGAGCAACGGATTACCGACGAGAGCGCCTCTCGTCCGCCCATGCGCTTCCGCCACCAACGTCCGGTCGAGCGGGAAGATCCCCTCCGGCCATCGACTCATTTCGACCTCCAAAAGTTGACCAATGGCACGGCGGCAGCGTACTTACCGGTTGTCGGCTCTTGATCGGCAGGAGACCTCCGATAGGAGCTGTTGGCCCACACAGCAACGTACGGTCATGCCGCGATCCGGGCGTTGGCCGACTGCGTGCCGGTAACTGAGCGTAGGTGTTGGCACGGAGGCTGGCTGGGCCGATGGCCAGCGGCACGCTGCGTCTCGGAGCGGGCGGATCTTTGTACGTCAGCGCGTACCTGACTCTGTAGCGGAACCCGTACGCCGACAGCTCGATCAGGTTCGATGCTCTGGCATGATCATCGGGCACAGATCCGGCACAACTGAGCCCGGAAACGCCTGTAAAACGTCGAGAGGCGCTGAGGACTCCAGCCCTGATCAGGGGCCAGATGTGCCCGATTGCGGACGATCTTCACCCGGCCCACGGCATTAGGGGTTCAAATCCCCTCAGCTCCACCCAGTTCAAAGGCCGTTTCCCGTAGCGGGAAACGGCCTTTTTCGATCTTGTACGGCAACGAAGTACAGCAGTCGCTGACCCAGGCTCGACGGAGGCGATCACGGGCTAATCCGGCAGCGGCGTTGGATGCATCGTGAGGTGGATCAGCCCCTGCTCCTCGTGAACGGTGCACCTCAGTTCGTAGGGCTCGGCAGCGCCGATGCGGAAGACGAGGGTGACCCGATCCCGCACGAATCTCTGTGTGCCGGTGGGCTTTCCGAACACGCCGGTGATCTCCTGGTGGTCCTGCCCTGCCCGCAGGGGAAGCCGGAGCGTGTCGATCATGCTCTGGACCGTTGACTCCGGCAGGGCGACGAGGTCGATTGCTACCGAACGCGTTACCTCGGGAGCCGACTCAAGGCGAAGCCACTCCGTGAAGCCTGAGGCCTCCCCGACCCAGCAACGGTCCAAGTACTCCCAGCCGCGAAGCTGCTCAAGGTGCTCCGCCGCTATGAAGTCGGCGAGGCGAAGCCGACCGAAGGCGTCATGCGAGATCCCCAACAGCTCCACTCTGACACTCCTTGAGTTGATCGAGACCCGCGACAGTACAGCAACTCACAGGAACTGCTCGCCGAGTCGGGTGAGGGCTGTCTCGGTCGCCTCCGAGGCGATCTGGGCGTAGCTGTTCATGGTCACGGCGATCTGACTGTGCCGCAGGATCCGCATCATGACCCGGGGATGGACGTCGAGGGCCACCAGCAGGGACGCGCAGGTGCGTCGGGTGGTGTGCACGGAGATCTCCTGGACGTCGGGCCTTGCGGCAGCGGGTCTTGAACTCCCGGTGGAAGTTCCTCGGCTCGAGCGGGGTGCCGAGCCGGGTGGTGAAGACCAGGCCGGTGACCTGCCAGGCCCGCCCGGCATGGTCGCGGTGCCGCTGTTGATCTTCGCGGCGGGAGCGGAGGGCGGTGGCGCAGATGGCGGGTAGGTGCAGGGTGGCGTCACTCGCTCTTGGTCTCCCGGTGCGGGAGTGAGGACCAGGATCAGCATGTATGCGGCGTAGAGCGGGTCACCCTCGGCGCGGGCCGACTCCAGGAACTGGCGTACCTCGTCGACGGACCAGGGTCAGGTCTTGCGCGGGCGGGGCTTGGCGACGCGAAGCAGGGCGGCCGGATTGCGGGTCAGCAGTTCGTCGCGGACGGCGTTGTTGAGCGCGACCCAGCATGTGCGCCCAGCGGCGCAGCCCGGCGTAGGGGTTCGGTTGGGTGTCAAGGTTGCCTTGACGCTCGTCCGTCTGGCGGCGGTGTTGCTGGTCCGGGTGTGGGTAGGGCGGCCGAGCCACCAGCAGGCGTCGATGAGGCGGGCCAGGTGGTCGCCTTCCTGGTCGGCGTAGGCGTTGATGGTGTCCGGGTTGAGGCGGGTGGAGCAGTGGCCGGCGACCTCGGTGGACTTCGTGGCGTACTTCGCCAGGTAGGCGGCCACCTTCCCGTCGCTCAGGTCCCCGTCGCCGGTGCCGACGCGGCGCACGTCGACCTGTTCACCCCAGGTGATCCGCCAGCCCTGCGGCCGGTCGGGGTGCGCGGGTGTGGTGCCGGTGATCTGTCGGCTGGAGCGCGAAAGACGGCTCCAAGCAGCGGTAGTGACCCTATCCATCCCTCTTGCCAGGGTCTACGGATCAAAATTTCTGCGAGGAGTGCTTCGGGGCATTGGACCACCCGCAGGCCTGTTCCTCGGCGGACCGGCCATTTGAGCCGGCAGGGGGCCTGGGAAGGACGTCTCGGGTGCGGATCACGGCGAAGTCCTCGCAGGCGCCTTACTCTGGGCTATCGACAGGCAAACACTGCAAGTAGTCGATCCGTTCCAAACGGGCCAACCGAAGTCGGACAAAGAGAGAGACTTGTTTTTCAGTTCTTCTCTGACCGCCGCGCGGTAGTTCCAAACAGCCTCAAGATATGGATGATAAGACTCATGAAGCTCGGGCGAAGTCAAGGAGGCGCCGTTAGCCACCACCTTCCTCATCGCACGGAGTCGCTCGAACATGATCTGTCCCGCGGCAGCGACAGCGGGGGCGGCGTCAATGAACAAACGCTCGCGGATCTCGTAGATCCGGGCTTCCGCAAGGGCCGACCTGCTGTCGATCTCGCGGTTCGCGTGCTGATCGGCGCTTTGGGCTATTTCGCGAAGCCTCGTGTGGCAAATTCCCGCCGCGACGATGAATTGGATATAGAGATCCCGCGACCGCGCTTCTTGGCCTCGATCGCGTTCGTTGCGATGCCTCAGGAAATCGGCAAGCAGAGTTCCAGTAAAAGCAATTGCGGCACCGCCCAGCGTTGCTATCAGCGTTGTCCAGTCCACGCAGCTAGCGTATATGCGCGGCGCAACCCTGCTGCCCCCGACGTTTGCCTCGTCCAGTTGCCCTAAATCGGTTCACTACCGGCATTGGAGATTTAGCTCAAGCCGCTTCCCAGTGGGCCGCATCTCCTGACGCCGGCGACCTCGCTCGCACTGAGCTCGCAAGCGAGGCGGCAGGGACCCGGCGAGCAGCCAAGTCGGCGCGCATGAGCGGACGATCGCGGACTCGGGCAACAGGTGGAGCCGCAATCTTCGGTGAAGACCTACTTCGACCTGTTCAACGCCCGTCATGAACGTCGCTGTGTACCGCCACCGTTGGGCGCACGGTGAGGTAGACCAGCCCCTGCACCTGGTGAACCGTGCAACTCACTTCGCACGGGTACCGCAGGCCAGGCGAGTGGCCGTCCACGTTCCGCTTCAACGCCTGGGCCGGACCGCGACTGGCACGTAGGGACCAGACGGTGGCCGAAGCAGGGCGACGAACGCCGCCTCGACGGTCTCGACGACCGGATGTCCATCTGAGGTGTCGACTTCGACGACGGCGTCGACTCCGTCTGGCGGCTCGAAGATCGACCGCTTCATCTCGCCACGCTCGAACTGAGATGCAAGGTGTTGGTCGACGGCCCCGCCCTTGGCCGCTCTGGCACGGAGGCGTTCGCCGATCACCGACTCTTGGGCGACGACGTGAACAGCGAGCACCCGGGCGCCACACGCGAGCAGCGCGTCCAGCAGTTCGCGGGACAACACCGAGGACTCCACGATGAAGGTCACCCGTGAGGTGGCGAGCAGCCGGGCGGCGTCGACCATCACGGCCTCAGCGCGGACGCTGAAGGGGCCGCCGGCGACGTGAAATTCCCGGTCGAGTTGACGGCCGCCGTCCTGTGCGGCGGAGGCCGCTGACAGCCCGAGACCGGTCTTGATCTCGTCCCGGGTCAGGAGCAGCAGGCCGAGGCGGCGCGCCGTTGCCGAGGCAATGGTGGTCTTTCCTGCTCCCGGGGACCCGCACACGGCAACCACCACCGGTCTTTCCCTCCCGAGCATCCGCCGATGGTGCCAGATTTCCAGCCACGCTGTCGACGAGCCGCAGCGCCCGAACGGCCAGTTCGCATCGAGGGGTCGGGGGAGATCCAAGGCCCCTTGGCTTTGCCCAGCTCAGCGCTGTTCTCACTACGCGGGAGGCGGCCATTGGATTCTGTACGGTAGCGGCGGGCCAGGCACGCACCGGTTGCCGCTGACGCCCGAAGGGTGGAGGAAGTATGTCGGTCTACGACGTCATCGTCGTGGGGCTCGGTGGGATGGGCAGCAGTGCCGCCTACCACCTGGCCGCGCGGGGGCAGCGCGTGCTCGGTCTCGAGAGGTTCGGGCGGGCGCACGACCGGGGGTCCAGCCACGGCGGCTCGCGCATCATCCGGCAGTCGTACTTCGAGGACCCGGCCTACGTACCGCTCCTGCTCCGGGCGTACGAGCTGTGGGAGAAGCTGGAACACGACGCCGGGCGGGAGATCATCTCGCTCACCGGCGGGGTGTTCGTCGGCCGACCGGAGAGCGTCACCTTCGCCGGCAGCCTGCGCGCGTCGCGCGAGTGGAACCTGCCGCACGAGATCCTCGACGCGGGCGAGCTGCGCCGCCGCTTCCCGACGTTCAGCCCTCGGGACGACGAGCTGGCGCTCTTCGAGGCCAAGGCGGGCTTCGTGCGCCCCGAGGCGACCGTCGCCGCTCACCTCGACCTCGCTGCCCGGCACGGTGCCGACCTGCGCTACGGCGAGCCGGTGGCGCGCTGGCAGGCGCTGCCCGAGGGCGGCGTACGCGTGACGACCGAGAAGGGTTCTTACACTGCCGGCCGGCTCGTCGTCTGCCCGGGTGCCTGGGCGCCCGAACTCCTCGCCGACCTCGGTGTGCCGTTGACGGTCGAGCGGCAGATCATGTATTGGTTCCAGCCGGAGACCGGGGTAGCCCCCTTCGAGCCCGGGCGGCATCCCATCTACATCCACGAGGACGCCGCCGGCACGCAGGTGTACGGCTTCCCGGCCATCGACGGGCCCGACGGCGGTGCCAAGGTGGCCTTCTTCCGTGGCGGTGCGCCCTGCACGCCGGACACCACCGACCGGCAGGTGCACCCGGAGGAGGTGCAGGACATGCGGCAACATCTCGCCGGAGTCCTGCCGACCCTTCCGGGCCGCTTCCTGCGGGCCGCGACCTGCATGTACACCAACACGCCGGACCAGCACTTCGTGATCGCGACGCACCCGCGGCACCCGCAGGTCACCGTCGCGTGCGGGTTCTCCGGGCACGGCTTCAAGTTCGTCCCGGTCGTCGGGGAGATCCTCGCCGACCTGGCGACGAGCGGCGCGACCGCACACCCCATCGGGCTCTTCGACCCGCGACGCGACTTCTCCGGATAGCCCCCGACATGGGGCACCGCCCCCGGCGCGTGGCCGGGGGCGTGGCGACGTGCCGGGTCAGGTGGTGAAGTTGTCCCGCGCGTCCCGAGCGTCCTCCTGGACGTGCTCGCCGGGCTGGTTGCCCCGTATCTCGTCCCGCTTCGCCACCCGCTCCGCCTGTGCCCGCTCGCCCTGCGTCATGTCGCCCATCCGCGCCCTGGCGGCGCCGGCGACCCGCTCGACCTTGTCCTTCGCCCTCTCCAGGCTCATGTCGCCTCCCTGTCGCTTCGGCGGACCAGGGTGCTGTCCGCGCCTCCCGACCTGCGTCCCCGCCCGCCCCTCGGTGAAAACCCCGATCAGCGGCTGGGCCGGTCACCGAGGCGGTTGAGCTCCGTCTGAGTGCCTTCGGCCGGAACGGGCCTTTTCTAAACGCCGGTGCCTCCGTGGACGGGGTCCGCGTTCCTGCAGGTCGGCGCGCGAATCCTTGCCCGGCCGGAACCAGGGCCGGTCAGGGATCGACCAGGGCTGGTCCCGATGCCCCCACGCGGGAGGGCGTCGTCGTCAGGCGTAGTAGTTGACGCTGACCGGCCAGGTGCCGGTCCACGGCGTCCAGCCCTGGAGCGTGGCGGGCAGGCCCACCCGCGTGTTGCAGTTGATGACCTGGAAGTGCAGGTGCGGCGCGGTGGACGCGCCGGTGCTGCCCGACCAGCCGATGACCCGGCCCTGCGGTACCCAGGTGCCGGCGTTGTAGATCGCCCGGTTCAGGTGCGCGTAGTGGGTGCACTGGCCGTTCGAGTGCCGGATGATCACCTCGATGCCGTTCTGCCAGTACGGCGACCAGTTCGACATGATGATGGTGCCCGCCTGGGAGGCGGAGACCTCGTAGTTCGCCGGCAGCCCGAAGTCCCAGGCGTACTCGTTGTACGCGCCGACGTGCGAGTACGTGCCCTCCGGCCCCTGCGTGACCCGGTAGGACTCGCCGGCCGGGTACGGCAGCTCGTAGTAGTAGTCCGCGGCCGAGGCCGGGGTGGCTCCGACGACCACGGCCCCGGCGACCATCAGCATCGCGCTCACGGTCGCGCCGATCCGGCGCAGGACCGTCTTGTCTCTGTTCATTGTGGATCCCTCCCTTGGTGTGCCAGCGGAGATTCAGCACCGTCGTCGTCGACCGCGCCGGTGGGAACTGAACAGCACGCCGGGGGGCGGTTCAACGAACCGGGTGGACGACAGGGGTGGGATCAGGGGTCGCCGCGACTGCGGGTGACGAAGGCGAGGCATGGCGTCGAGATGATCCCCGCCCGGCGTCCCGACGGCCGGCGCGCGTGCGGCCGGTCACTACGCTGCCGCCCGTGGATCGATTGATGAGCGTGTTCATGTTGGGCGGCTGCGGGGCGTTCGCCGTCCTCCTCGGGGTCGGGCTCGCCGCGCTGGTCGTGACGACCCACCGGCGGGAGCGGGAACGGCGGGACCGGTGGCGGCAGTGGGCCGCCCGGTACGGATGGACGTACGCCGAGCGTCCGCAGGTCGCCTGGACCGACCGGGTGCCGGGCCGCAGCCGCCGGGGCGTGCGGTTCGCGCTGACCGGGATGCTGCACGGCCGCCCGGTGGGGGTGGCCGAGTACGCGTACACGGAGACGCACACCTCGACCGGCGCGGACGGCAACCAGACGACCAACTCGCAGACCCACACGTACGTCGTCTGTTCGGTGTGGCTGCGGCGGCAGTTCCCGGCGCTGGCGGTCGCGCCGCGCCACGTGTTCTCGAAGCTGGGACGCGCGCTGTTCGGCAGCGACAGCTACGCCACCGGGCACGAGGAGTTCGACCGGCAGTGGCGGGTGGGCGCGGCGGCCCCGGGTCAGCAGGCCCTGGTCGGGCCGACCCTGATCGGCGCGCACCTGGCGGGGGCGGTGCCGGCCTGGAGCGTGCGCGGCGCGGAGCTGATCACTTACCGGCACGGCCGGCTGGACGACCCGGCCCTGGTGCCGTCCCTGGTGGCTCCGCTGATCACGGTCGCCGACCTGCTGGAGCAGGGCCGCTGACCAACCACGCACCGACATGCCGGCGGGAAACGGCCCTGGACAGCTCGGGAGGCCGGCCCCGAGGGGACAGGCCCCCCGTCAGCAGGTGCGGGCTACGGCTTCCAGGAGCCGGCGCTCTCGAACTTGTGCTTGTACTCCAGCGCGCCGTTCTTGTTGCGGACGTCGAAAACCACGGTGCCCGTGCGCTTGCTGCCCTCGCGCAGGTTGTTGCCGGAGCTCAGCGTGTCGCCGCAGCCGGAGAGCGCGCTGGCCAGCCCGTTGGTCGTGGTGCCGTCCGAGGCCACCCACTCGAAGTAGAACGGGTTGATCGAGCCCTTGCCCTTGGTCACCGTGGCGGTGACGTGGGCGATCAGGTACATGCCCTTGTCCGGGTCCGGAGCGTACTCCCGGCAGCCCTTGGAGGCGGTGGTGAACCGGGTGACCGTGACCTCCAGGGTCCCCTCGTCGTCGGAGAGGACCAGCGTGTCGCCGGGCTTCATGTTGTAGGTCTCGTCGTCCTTGCCCGGGGCGGCGCTGGTGGCGGGCGCCCCGCCCGGCGCGACCTTGGTGGTCGCCGGGGTGGGCAGGGCCTTCTCCAGGTCGTCCTTCGCCTTGTCGGCGCCGGCGACGACCGCCGCGATGCCGCCGACGCAGCAGAGCAGGGTCAGCACGACCGCCACGATCGCGATGATCAGGACGGTCTTCTTCTTGTTGTTCGGCGGCGCGACCGGCTGCGGCGGGCCGAGCGGGTAGCCGGGCGCGCCGGACGTCACCTGCGGGTACGGCATGCCGGAGATCGGCGGCTGCGGCATCCCGGACGTCGGCTGGTGCGGTGGGGCCCACGGCTCGCCCGGCGTCCCGGACACCGGCGGCTGCGGCGCGCCGGAGACCGGCGGCTGCGCCCACGGCTCGCCGGGCACGCCCGACACCGGGGGCTGCGGGGCGCCGGAGACCGGCGGCTGGGGCGCGGCCCACGGGTCGTTGGCCGGCTGCTGCGGCACGGGCGGGAGCGGGGACCACGGGTCGCCCGCGGGCTGGGGGCCGCCGGAGACCGGCGGCTGGGGCGGGTAACCGCCCTGGTTGGCGGGGAACTGCGGCATCGGTGCCGGCGGGTACGGCTGCGGCTGCTGCGGGCTCGGCTGGTAGGGATCCTGCGGCCCGTATGGGGGCTGGGGGTGACTCACCGTACTCCTAGGCACCTGACGACGACGGCAAACGCGGCTGACGCTACCGTTCGCGGACAACGGAACATCCTCGCGTCTCCGGCGGCCCGGCGTCGTCCCCTGAACGGTTCCCGTGCCGGGTCGAAGGGCCATGGCTCCCGTGGCGGGTCAGCGGGGCGGCAGCACGGCGGCGGTGCGCACCAGGGCGTCGTCGACGCTGAACCGGCCGGTGACCAGGGTCGGCGGGTCGGCCACCGGGGCGGCGTCGGTCCGGGCCGGCGTGATGCGGGCGGTGAACGTGCCGGCGTCCGGGTCGAGTTCCACCAGGGCGTCGTGGAAGTCCAGCCAGGTGCCGACGACCGGATGCCACACCTTGTAGATCGTCTCCTTGGCGCTGAACACCACCGCCGGCCAGGAGGTCCCCGCCGGCAGGCGGGCGAACCGGTCCTCCTCCTCGGGCAGGCAGATCAGCCGGCGTACGCCCGAGTTGAGCTCCTTGTGCCGCTCGGCGTCGATGCCGACCGACCGGACCTCGGCGTCGCGGGCCGCGACGGCCGCGCAGTAGTCCCGGGTGTGGGTGATGGCGCCGACCACGCCCGCCGGCCAGATCGGCGACCGGTCGGCCGCCGCCGGCACCGGGGCCGGGGGCACGCCGAGCGCCCCCATCGCGCGGCGGGCGCACACCCGCCCGGCGGTGAAGTCGCGGCGGCGGCTCTCCACCGCCCGGTCGCTGAGGCACGCCCGCTCGGCCGGCAGCAACTCGCCCGTCCAGTCCGCCGGCCCGGCCACCGCAACCGCCACCGACGGCGGCAGCAGGTCACGCATCGCCGCCCCCCGAGAGGTACGCCCGCACGCGCGCCCGCTCGGCGTCGAGCCCGTCGGCCGGCACCGGCGGCGACTCCGGCCACAGCTCCACCACCGGCTCGCCGTCGCGGGCCTCCCAGGTGCCCACCACCCGACCCCGGTGCACCACCACCGGCGAGATCCAGCCGGCGGCCCGGCTGACGGAGGCGCGTCGGTCGGCCGGGACGATCGTGGTGTCCTTCGTGCCCGGCCCGAGCACCCACTGGTCGAAGGCGGGCAGCAAGCGTACGGCGTCGTCGGGGCGGGCGGCGGCGATCTCGTCCACGTCGACTGCACGCGCGTACGCGGGCCGCTCGTCGACGGTCACCGGCACCAGTTCGCCCGCGTCGACGAGCCGGGCGAACCAGCCGCGCAGCGCGGCCCGCTTCGAGCCGCCCCGGCTCAGCCACTGGTCGAAGGTCTCCGCGCTCGCCGGCCCGTACGCGCCCAGCCAGGCCGGCACCACCCGGGACGCGGCCTCCTCGGGGTCGGGCAGGCCGGGCCAGTCGGGCAGCAGCGTCTCCGGCCGGGTGAAGGTGACCCGGTTGCCCTCGGTCGGCCCCTGCACCAGCAGGCCCTGCCAGGCCAGCGGCTTGAGCACGGCCCCCCACCCGGAGTCGAGGTGTGCGGCGACCGTCCGGTCGCCGGTGCGTTCCACGATCTCGGCGGTGAGCTGCTTTCGGGTCAGCGTCCGGCCGTCGAGCGCGGCGGCGGCCGACTCGGCGATCGCCGCGAGCCGGTCCACGGTCACGAAGGTGCGCTGCCACGAGCCCTTCTCCCAGAACCGGCCGGCGGCCAGCAGGGACAGGCAGGCGGGCGCGTCCTCGACGCGCAGCACGTGCAGGGTGCCGCGCATCGCCCAGGTGCGCAGCAGCCGACGCCGCGCGAGCGCGGCCGCGACCGCCCCGGGCCGGGGATCGGCCTGTCGGGCGGCGACGGCCTGCTCGGCGGTGGAGGCGACCTGCGCCTGCACGCCGACCAGGCGGCCGACCACGTCGACGGGGGCCACGCCCGCCGGCCGGTGCAGCAGGTGCCGGCTGGCCCGCCAGGCCAGCACCTGGTCCACGGTCAGCGTCGCGACGGCCATGGTTGGTGAACGTACCGCAACCGCGTAACGCCGTAGCGTTCGGTGGCGCTGATGGGGCGTCGCAGGGGGACGGCTCTCATCCATTGTCGACTCTGGTCCGCCGGGGGGCGGGCCGCCACGTGAACCAGAGAGGGAGTGCGATGACCGGTGGTGTGGAAGGCTCAAAGTCCCCCATGGACGATCACGCCCCGGTGACGCCGGGCTGGACCTGCGGCACCTGCGGCGCCGACTGGCCGTGCACCACCAAGCGCGCCCGGTTGCTGGAGGAGTACCGGGTCGACCGCGCCATGCTCAGCGTCTACCTGGGCTCCTGCCTCGCGGCCGCCGCCCAGGACCTGACGCCGGCGCCCGGGACCACCCTCCAGGACCGGTTCATGGGCTGGCTGCCCCGGCAGCACCGGCGCGAGTGACGGCGCGGGCCGATCAGCTTCCACCGGCCGCCGGGGCCCACCCGTCCACCGTGCTCCGCACCAGGTCATGGCCCAGATCGAGGCGGATGCCGTCCGGGTTGGTCAGCTCGGCGTCGGCGTACCACGACCGGTCGGCTTCGGGGTGCGGTCCCACGAGTCCGACCCGCCCGGCGCCGAAGGCGGTGACGACGGCGGCGGGTGCGCCGGTGTCGTAGGTGGCGAGCACGATGCCCGGCGTCCCGGGTCGCAGCTCGAGCGTCGGCCCGTCCTGGAAGAACATGTGCCGGGGCCGGCCGCGCCACCGGACGGGTACCACCGCGTCGTCGGCGCTGTCGACGCTCGCCCCGGCCGTCCTGATGTACTGGTCGACCTTCCCGTCGAGCAGCCCGAAGCCGGGCCGGGCGGCGGCGAGGTACGCCCCCAGGCAGAAACCGAGGTAGTGGCCGCCGTCGCGGACGAAGCCACGGATGTCCTCGGCGTGGTCACGCAGCCTGCGCCAGGCCGGGCCGACGTTGCCGCCGCCGGGTTGGGCGTAGACCGCCGCTTCGGCCAGCGCGCTCCGCGAGATCTGCCGCTGCTCGCCCGGGCCGCAGTATTCGGTGCGGAACTCGCCGGGTGCGCTGCGCAGGAGGGCGGCCACGGCCTCGGCGCAGCCGGAACAGGCAGCCGGTCCCCGGTAGACCAGTGCCAGCGGCCGGTCGCCGTCCCCGGTGACCGCCGACACGCCGGCCCACCCGAGGGCGGCCAGGGTGCCGGCGGCACCGGCACCGACGACGAGGCGTCGCCGGCTGATCCGCCGGGTCTCTCCCCGCAGCAGGCCCGAGCTGGTCCGTCCCATGTCGCATCCCTGCCGTTCAGCCGCGCCGCCAGGCGGTGACGTGCCGGTCGGCGGAAGGCGGCGCAGGTCGTGCGTACATCGACATGCCGGCCCGACCCCGCGATGCTCGGCCTGGCCGGGTGACCAGTCGACCGGCGCCGCGCGAGAGCAGCGTCACGAGCCCTTCCAGCGGGCCACGGCCCGCAGTGGCCCACCAGGCGGTCGCGACCAGCACGACGACCAGGACCTGCGCGAGGTATCCGGCCGTGGGCTCGAGAGTGTCGAGCTCGGAATTGATGAACACGATGTGCGCGGTGTAGAGCGTCAGCGTCATGCTGCCGGCCGCGGCGAGGGGCACCAGCAGCACGGAGGCCGCCCGCCGTGCGACGTGGCCGAGGAGCAGCATGGCGGCGAGCACGGCGACCGCGCTCCCGATCGTGCCGAGCAGATCGAGCGGGGTGCTGGTGTGCGGCGCGTCGACCGCGAGCCACCACCACGTCGAGGTGGGCGTGCTGCCGTCCCCGCCGAGCGCGAGGAGCCCGCTCGTCTCGGCCACGGTCAACCCGCTCTTCGGCTGCGTGAACCAGATCTGTTGCAGACCCTCGTACCGGTTCAGCAGGACCCACGACGCCACCGGCACCGCCGCGGCGAGCGCGACCCCGGTGTAGAGCAGGCCGAGGATCACCCCCAGCCGGGTGAGGGTCAACCGCCCGACCACCAGCCCGGCGCAGAGGTACGCCAGCCACGTCACCGCCGGGAACTCCCCCGTCATCGACAGCTCGGTGAGCAGCGCGCCGGGAGCGTCGACGAGGTGCGCGAACGCCGGATTGTCGTAGGTCGGTTCCGGTAGCTGCGGCAGCAGAAGCTGGCGGAGCACGGGAACGCCGGCGGCCACGGCCAGGCCGGTGAACGCCACCAGCCAGGTCGGCAGGAACACCAGCGGGATGGCCAGCACGAACATCGCCGCGTAGTACGGCAGGATCACCGACGCCAGGGACGCGTCGGTGTAGCCCAGTGCCAAGCCGATCGCGCCGATGGCCAGGGCCCGGACGACGAGCGCCGCCACCGGGCCCGCGCCGTCGGCCAGGCGGACCCGCCGTCGACCGGTCATGAACGCGATGCCGACCCCGGCCAGCACCGCGAACAGGGCGGCCGCCCGGCCGCCGAAGATGGTGAACGACCAGGTCGGTCGGCCCAGGGCGTCGGACTGGTACAGCGAATGCACGGCGATCATCCCGAACAGCGCGACGCCACGCGCGGCGTCCACGCCGAGCAGCCGGGAGCGCCCGGCCGTCGCGGGCGGAGCGTCGCCGGCCCGGTCCAGGGCGGCGCGGCTGAGGTAAACGGTCTGTGTCATGGCCTCATCACGGTGTCGATCAGGTCGCAGCCGAGATCCGTGCCGAGCCGGTCGGCGATCGGCAACCCGGCGTCGACGTACCAGTCGTCGGTGGCTTCGGGGTGCGGGCCGACGACCCCGACCCGGCCCGCGCCGAAGGGGGCGACCATCGCGGCGACGGTGCCGTTCGGGTAGGTCGCGAGGACGTCGGCCTCGGCCTTCGGGCGCAGCCAGAAGTACGGGCCGTCCTGGAAGAAGAGCGTCCGCCGCCGGCCGCGCCAGGAGACCTGGACGACGGTGTTCCGTTCCGAGTCGACCGTGGCGGCGGACGAGGCGATGTACTGGTCGGTGTCCCCGGGCAGGAGGCCGAAGCCGGGGGTGGCCCCCGCGAGGTAGCCGCCGAGGCAGATGCCGAGGTACCTCCCGCCGGAGTGGACGAACTGCCTGATCTCGTCGCGGTGGCCCTTCAGGTGGCGGTAGCCGCGTTTGAGGGTGCCGCCACCGGGCTGGGCGTAGAGCGTCGCCCCGGCCAGGGCCCGCTGGGTCAGCGGCAGGTCGTCCGCGTCCGGGCCGACGTACCGGACGTCGAAGCCCCAACGGCTGGACTTGAGTAGCGCCGCCACCGCCTCCGGGCAGCCGGGCAGCGTCGCCGGCCCCCGGTAGACCAGCGCCACCAGCGGCTCCGGCGACCCGGGCAGTGGCGAGCGGACCGTCAGGCCACGACCGGCGAGTGCCCGCCCGCCGGCGGCGAGCAGCCGACCGACGTTCCCCATCGCCATCACGGCCTCGTCGGCAGCGGGGCGTCGAGGGTCAGCGCGGTGCAGCGGACTCCGCCTCCGCCCTTGGCGAGCTCGGTCGTGTCGAGTTCGACGACCCGCAGGCCGCGCTCGCGCAGCGCGGTCGCGAGCCGCGGCGCCCCGCTGGTCATGGTCACGGTGGTGCCGTCACTGATCAGGTTGAGCGCGAAGCGCGTCGCCTCCTCGACGCAGACCTCGATCAGGTCCATGCCGAGGCCGCGCAGCCGCTGGCGGCTCGGCTCGTCGAGGGCCTCCGGGCAGTAGGCGAGCGTTCGTCCCGGCTCGACGACGCCCACCGCCAGGTCGAGGTCGTACCACCGGTGGCTCACCGTCCGCAGCGGCACGATCTCGTAGCCCAGCTCCTCCGCGAGCACGGCATGCATCCGCCGGTCGGTCCGCTGGCCGTAGCCGGCGAGCAGCAGGTCGCCGCAGGCCAGGGCGTCGCCCTGCCCGCTGAACGGGTACGGCGCCTCCAGGACCTCGAAGTCGTGGTCGATCAGCCACTCCTGGAAGTACGGCAGTTCCGCCTTGCGCTCAGGTGGTGGTGCTCCCAGCACGGCTCGACGGCCCCGCACCAGGGCGGCGTTCGCGGTGAAGACCATGTCCGGGCACTCCGGCGCCGACGTCACGTACTCGGTGCGGCGCCCCGCCGCCCGGTGCGCGGCGACGATGCGCTCGTGTTCGAGGATCGCCACCGCGTGATCGGGCTGGATCTCGGTGTGCATGTACGGGTTGATCTCGTAGTCGACGCGGAAGTGAGCCGCGTCGGAAACCAGCAGTGCCTTGTTCATCGAACGTGCTTCCCTTTCGGTGAGTGGATGGTGGACGGGATCGAGCTGCGGAGCGGTGCGAGCCGCAGCCGTACGGCGCGGCATCAGGCCGCCCGTTGGCTTGTGGTGTCGTGGGTGAGCACGCCCTGGGCGGGGATTCCGCGCCATCGGGTCCCGGGAACCAGGTGTTCGCCCTTCATCAGCAGCGAGAGCGAGCCCAACATGACGTCGTCGCCGACGACCGCGTCGTAGAGCACGATGGCGCGGGTGCCGATCGTGGCGCCGGCGCCGACCGTGACGACGGACATCTTCATCACCCGGTCCTCGAACAGGTGGGTCTGCAGCGACACCTCGGTGCCCACGGTCGCGTCGTCGCCGATCTCGACGAGGTCGAACTCGGTGAGGTACGTCGTGCCGATCCAGGTGCGTCTGCCGACGCGGACCCCGAACCAGCGCAGCAGCGGCGGCAGGAACGGCGTGCCGACCAGGAGCCCGATGCCGGCGGGGACCGCTGCGGCCTCGTAGAGGCCGGTGACGAACTCGGTGCGCCGGACGAAGCCGCTCCACAGCGGTTCCACCCGGGGCCGATAGGTGCCGACGACGTTGCGCTTGGTCGCCGCGCAGAAGGCGATCACGGCGACGCTCGACGTCATCGCGACGAAGGGCGACACCAGCGCCGGCACGAGCAGGTCCCGGCCGTTGGCGAGTTGGGACAGCGCCATGAGGTAGAGGTAGAAGCTGGCGCCGAGCACCGATGCGGGCAGGGTCGCGCGGAAGAACTCGACGAACAGCCGCCGGGCCACCACGACGCGCGGCGGGCGGTACGTCACTTCCTCGGAGAAGGAGCCGCTGCTCTGGCGCGCCGGCAGGTGCATCGCCGGTGAACCCAACCAGGACGTGCCCTCCGGGACGCCGTCGTCGGGCGGCAGCGTGCCGACGCCGATCAGGGACCCCTCGCCCAGCACCGTTCCGGCCGGTACGAACGCGGCGTTGCCGACGAAGGCCCGGCTGCCGACCGTGGTGGGCAGGAACGCCATGCGGCCGTTGGCGAACGTCGCGGCGCCGAGGCTGGCCATGTCGGCGACGAAGCTCTCCGATCCCAGGGTGAGCAGGTCGGGGTCCAGGTGCGCGGCGGTGGAGACCTCGGCGCCACGGCCGACCCGGGCACCGAGCAGTCGCAGCCAGGGCCCGGTGTAGAGGGTCGCGTAGAGCGAGTTGGTGAACATGAGGCTCGACTCGAGCAGCTTGTCGGCGATCCACTTGCGCACGCCGAGCATCGAGTGGATGCGGTGGTGAATGCCGACCGGCACCCGCGGCAGCACGAGACGCTTGCCGGCGGCGACCAACGCGCAGACGGTGAGTACGTAGACGATTCCGGCCGGCAGGGTCGCGACCAGGCCGGCGAGCAGACCATGGGTCAGCAGCACCCACCACACCAGCGCCACGCTGGGCAGGACCATCGCGATCGCCATGAGTTCCAGCCCGACCAGGCCGACCAGCGCGGCGGCGATGTGGTGCACGCGCCAGCCACGCCGCAGGCGGCGGTAGCTGAGCAGCGATTCCACGGTGGGAGCGAGCCGGGGGGTCGGTGCCGGCGGCGAGCCCGCCCAACGCTCCCCGGGTGGCACCGTCTCGCCGTGGACGAGGACGGACTGTTCGCCGAGGCCGGCGTCCGCCCCGACCGAGGCGCCGGGCTCGAGGACCGCGTTCGCGCCGACGAAGGCGTCCGCCCCGATCGTGACCGGCCCGACGACGACCCAGCCGTCCTCCGCCCGCCACGGCCGCAGCGAGACGCCGTACCCGACCGAGGCGTCCCGCCCGACGGAAATCAGGGTCGGCAGGCTGATCGCGCTCGTCGCGATCATGGTCCGGCGGCCGATCCGGGCACCGAGCAGCCGCAGGTAGGTCGCCATCAGCGGAGAACCGCTGAGCGCGGGCAGCGGCCCGACCGCCAGCAGCGTGTTCAGCGCCCAGAGCCGGACGTAGGTGGGGCCCCACAGGCGGTACCGGCCGGGCCGGATGCCCGCGGCCAACGGCCGGGCCAGCAGCACCGGCAGCACCCACCGCACGCCGAGGTAGCTGAGCAGGATCGCGACCATCAGCTCCACGAGGACGCGGGCCGACACGAAACCGTCGTTGCGGGTGTAGACGTAGGAGACGGGGAGCGTGACCGCCAGCAGCAGCAGGTAGATCACCGCCGCCTGGCCGGACCCGGCCAGCGCGATCCGCCGGCTGCCGTGCCGCACCGGGGCGGGGCGGGGCGGAGCGCTGGGCGCGACGGTCCGATCGGCGGCGCCGAGATGAGCCGCCATGCCTCGTACGGTCGGGTGGGCGTACAGGTCGCGGACCGCCGGACTCACGCCGACCTTGCGGGCGCGCAGCAGCGACACCACCCGCGCCGCCAGCAGCGAATGCCCGCCGAGGTCGGCGAAGAAGTCCGCCTCGACCGAGAGCGCCTCGGACTCGATGCCGAACGCCTCCGCCCACGCCGCGCGTACCTGCTCCTCCAGCTCGCCCTCGGCGGCCACGACCGGGCCGGTGGCGAGGGTGAGCCGGCGGTTCGGCGGGGGCAGCCGTTTCCGGTCGACCTTTCCGCTGGGCATGGTCGGCAGCGCGGTGACGACGTCCAGGAAGGAGGGCACCATGTAACCGGGCAGCCGGGTCTGCAGGGTGTGGCACAGCCGGGCGACCAGTTCCTTGCGCCCGCCCTCGTCGCTGTCGTGCGCGACGAGGTAGGCGGCCAGCTCGTGGGGGGCGTCCGGGGCGTCGGCGACCGGGACCAGCGCCGCCACGGCCTCGGCCACCCCCGGGTCCTCCAGCAGTACGCTCTCGATCTCACCGAGGTCCACCCGATGGCCACGGATCTTGACCTCGGAGTCCGCCCGGCCCAGGTACTCGATCTCGCCTTCCTCGGTGATCCGACCGAGGTCCCCGGTGCGGTACAGCCGACCGCCGGGCGGCGCCAGGGCGTGCGCGATGAACCGGTCGGCGGTCAGGTCCGGGCGACCCACGTACCCGCGCGCCACCCCCGGGCCGCCGATGCAGATCTCACCCACCTCGCCGTCGGCGACCGGCTGCCGCTGCTCGTCAAGCAGCACCACGGAGTAGGTCGGCAGGGGCCGCCCGATGGTGACCGGTCGCCCGGGGCGCAGCTCGCCCCAGGTCGCGGTGACCGTGGCCTCGGTCGGCCCGTAGGTGTTGAGGATTCGCCGGCCGGGCCGGCTCCACCGCTCGACCAGCTGCCCCGGGCAGGCCTCCCCGCCGACGAGCAGGTTGCGGATCCGGGGCAGGTCGCGCGGAACGGTGGCCAGCAGGGTGGGCACGCAGTAGAGGACGGTGATGCGTGCCTCGTCCAGGAAGTCCGCCAGCTCCGCGCCGAGGCGGCGCGAGTCGTTCGGACCGGCCACCAGGGTGGCGCCGACCGACCACGTCGGCCAGATTTCCTCGATCGCGAAGTCGAACGCGATCGTCATTCCCTGGTAGACCCGGTCCGTCGGGCGCACGTCGTACACGCCGGGCACCACGTCGAGGAAGTTGCAGATGCTCGACTGCGCGACGTCGACGCCCTTGGGTCGACCGCTCGACCCGGAGGTGTAGATCACGTAGGCGCCGGGGTCCTGGCTGCCGTCGCCGCCGAGTTCCGGCCGGTCGCCGGGCGCGGCGGCGAGTTCGGCAGCGCACTCGTCGACGACGAGGGCCGGCCGGTCGCCCACCCGGTCGGCGAGCGCCGAGGACGTCAACACCAGGTCGACGGCGGAATCCTCGGCGATGTAGGCGACCCGGTCGGCCGGGGACTCGGGGTCGATCGGCACGAACGCCGCGCCGGCTTTCCCCACGCCCAGCAACGCCACGTACGTCTCGACGGAGCGCCGCAGCAGGATGGCCACCCGCGAGTCGTCCCCGACACCGAGCGCGCGCAGGTGGTGGGCCAACCGGTTGGCGCGCTCGTCCAGCTCGCGGTAGGTCAACCGCGCACCGCCGCACTCGAGCGCGATGGCCGACGGGTTCCGGTCGCACGCGGACTCGAACACGTGGTGCAGGCGCCGCGTGCGTGTGACGCCGCCCTCGTCCCACGGCCCCCGCACGGCATCGACGACCAGCGAGCCGACCGCGACGCGCGCCTCCGCGTCCGGAAGATGCTCCGGCATCGGGGGAGACGTGGGCGTACCGGTGAGACCTACCTGTTCCACGGAACCGCAAACCTCCTGCGTCGATTACGAGCGAGCAACCGGTGCCGTGCGGCGGACGCCTGTGCGGACCCCGGCATCACCGGATCGGTGGCAGGGATGTCCGACAGAAGCCACCCGCAGGGCAGGTGCGATGGACAGCGAGACCGCCGTGAAGCCCGCGAGGCGTCACGGAAGTGGCAAATCGTCGTAACGGGTGTCGGCTGAACCCGCCGACCGCAGCCGGGATCAGCCGGTGCTTGCGCCTGCTACCGGCCGGGGCTGATCGGTCGCGTGCGGGTGTGGCGGGGCATCGACACCCCGAGGGCCGCGGGTCGGGAGCGCCGGTCCCGACCGGACAGTGGCCGCGACGACCGAGAGGTGCGTCAGGGGACCTGCCGCGGCGCGGACGCCGCTGCGCCGTGCCGGTCGATGTCGCCGCCCGGTGGCGTCGACAAGGGCCGGGGCGGCGACGGAGCGGGCCGCGGCGGAGCGGGCGGCGACGGAAAGTCCCTTGAGGACGGCGGGCGACCCACCGTCGTGAATGTAAACGGCCACTCGGACGAGAGTAGGGAGGCAATTAGAGCTTTATGTCGGGTTATGCGGTGTTGCGTGATGTGCGGTCTCCAGAAGGTGAACATCCGGATGAACGGCCTGTCCGGCGACACCGGTGACGACCGGCGCAGGCAGTCGAATATGGAATGACGAGGCATGAACCCCGCGTCGGCCAGGGGGTGGCCGACCGGGAAGTCCGGGCGGCCGTCGGCTCGCGGCGGCGGTCGATCCGCACCGTTTGCGCGGGATGACGGACCGTAAGATGTCGGATGTAAACCATCCGTTCGGTGTCGCGTAGGTCGGAAATCTGACCGAAGTCGACCCGTTGTGCCAGTGGTGTGGGGTGGTTAAGCTCTTCATGCGCGCCCCAATCGCCCGCTTCCCCCGTGGCAGGCGATCGGGGCGCGCTTCTACGTCGACGGGCCCGCACGCCACGCGTGCGGGCCCGTTCCCGTGCGCCCGCCGCGCTCCCGGGTGAGGCCCCGGAGCCGCGGCGGGTCGCGCGCCGTCGGTCAGATCCAGCGGCCGTCCAGCCACATCCGCGCCGACCACTCGGCGTACGGGAGCAGCTTGCCGACGAAGATCGGATGGAAGTACGCGAAGCAGAGCGCGACCAGCAGGACGTACGCCCCGGCGATCACCCCGCCCACGAGCCGGCGGTCCTGGCCGGCGTCGAGCGGCGCGACGGTGCCGCCCCCGGGCGGGCCGGCGGGTGTGACGATCGCGCCGAGCACGTAGACCACCGCCAGCACCAGGAACGGCAGCACCGGCGCGGTGTAGAAGGAGAACATCGTCCGGCCGTCCAGCGCGAACCAGAACCAGGGCAGCAGGCCGGCCGCCACGACGAGCAGGATCGCGCCGGCCCGCCAGTCCCGCCGGGCCAGGCCCAGCCACGCCAGCGCCACCAGGGCGGGCAGGAACGACCACCAGAGCAGGGGCGTGCCGAGCAGCAGGACCTCCGAGGCGCAGCTCGGCGCGCCGCAGGCCCCGTTGCCCGACCAGTAGAAGGCGACCGGCCGGCCCAGCAGCAGCCACTGCCACGGCCACGACTGGTACTTGTGTGGGTCGTCCAGCGTCCTGTGGAAGCCGTACGCCGCCTTGTGGTACTCGACGAGGTTGTGCAGCGCCCCGATGACCGGGGTGTCGCTCAGCGGGGCGTTCGGGTACCGCTCCGCGAGCCGGTAGTAGCCGTCGTCGCCGAGCAGCCAACCGGACCAGGTGGCGACGTAGGTGACCACCATCAGCACCCCGGCCAGCACCAGCCAGGGCAGCTCGTCGAGGAGGGTGTCCCGCCACGGCCGGCGGGCGCCCGCGGAGCGGCGGACCCCGACCTCCCAGAGGATCACCAGCAGCGCGAACACGGGCACGAAGTAGAGCGCGCTCCACTTCACCGCGCAGGCACAGCCGAACAGCACCCCGGCGGCCAGGCGCCACCACGGCCAGTTCCGCCAGCCGCCCGCCGGCCGCCCGGCCCGCCCCGGCCGGCCCGGGTCGAGGCCCGCCTCCAGCGCCCGGGCCCACCGGCGGCGCCGGGCGTCCCGGTCCAGCACCAGGGCGCCGAACGTGGCCAGCACGAAGAACAGCAGGAAGATGTCGAGCAGCGCCGTGCGGGACAGCACCAGGTGGAAGCCGTCCAGCGCGAGCAGCAGGCCGGCCGCGCAGCCGAGCGCGGTCGAGCGGAACATCCGCCGGCCGATGCGGACCAACATCAGCACCGACAGGGTGCCGACGACCGCCGCCGAGAACCGCCAGCCGAACTCCGGGGCGGTGGTCATCAGGTGCCCCGGCACGGAGATGCCGTGCTCGGCGTCCGAGTAGCCGAACGCCCACTCGCCGAGCCCGATCAGCCACTTGCCGAGCGGCGGGTGGACCACGTACGAGGGGCCGCCGTCCTGGTAGTTCCACTCGACGCCCTTGTCGACCAGGGCCCAGCCCTCGCGGGCGTAGTAGATCTCGTCGAAGATCTTCCCGGGCGGATGGCTCAGGCCGACGAACCGCAGGATCGCCGCGATCGCGACGATCACGCCGGTGGCCAGCCAGGAGCGCGCGTCCAGCCGGGCCTCCACGGTCGCCAGCCGGCGCCGGACGACGCCGGGAACTCCGCTGCCGGGAGCCGGGGACGACCCCTCCGGTGGCGCGCCCGTCGTGGGATCGGGTCCCGCCTGGTCCGCGCTCTGTGCTGTCGACGCACTCGTCACCCGGCGATCGTAGGCTGCCAAGGTGCCCGGTGGCGCCCGTCGTCTCCGATACCGGCACCCCTGTCGATGAAGGAGCCGTTCCCGTGGGTGAAATGTCCGACACCGGGCGCCTGATCCTCCTCGGCGCGCCGCTCGGCAACCCGGCCGACGCCTCGGCGCGCTTCCGCGAGGTGCTCGCCGCCGCCGACGTGGTGGCCGCCGAGGACACCCGCCGGCTCACCCGCCTGGCCCGCGACCTGGACGTCACCGTGGCGGGGCGGATCGTCTCCTACTTCGAGGGCAACGAGGAGCGGCGCACCCCCGAGCTGGCCGACGTGCTGACCGCCGGCTACGTGGTCGCCCTGGTCACCGACGGCGGCATGCCGAGCGTCTCCGACCCCGGCTACCGGCTGGTGCGGGCCGCCCTGGACGCCGGCGTGCCGGTCACCGCCGCGCCCGGCCCGAGCGCCGTCACCACCGCGCTGGCGCTGTCCGGGCTGCCCTGCGACCGGTTCTGCTTCGAGGGATTCCTGCCGCGCACCCCCGGCGCCCGCCGGTCCCGGCTGCGGGCGCTCGCCGCCGAGGAACGGACGCTGGTCTTCTTCGAGGCGCCCCACCGGATCGCCGGCGCGCTCGCCGACCTGGCCGCCGCGTTCGGCGCCGACCGGCCCGCCGCGCTGTGCCGCGAGCTGACCAAGACGTACGAGGAGATCGTCCGCCGCCCGCTCGGCGAGCTGGCCGACTGGGCCGCCGCGGGGGAGCCCCGCGGCGAGATCACCCTCGTGGTGGCGGGCGCGCCCCAGACGGCCCCGGAACGCCCCGACGACGACACCCTGCGGGCCGCCGTCGCCGCCCGGGAGGCCGCCGGCCTGTCCCGGCGGGACGCGATCACCGAGGTCGCCACGGAGTACGGCCTGCGCCGGCGCGACGTCTACGGCGTCGTGCACGCCTGACGCGCGAGGCGACTCACCAGGCGGCGACGAGGAAGCCGAGGGTGATCACCAGCGGGCCGGCCACGGCGCCGGTGACGGCCCAGCGGCGGGTCCGGGGGTCGGCGAGCCGGATGGCCCCGGTCCACCTGGCGATCCCGGCGCAGCAGCCCAGCACCACCAGCAGGCCGAGCAGCCAGCGCAGGTGCCCGGCCGCCCCGGCGTCCGCGTACGCGGTGCCGCCGTCCGGGCCGGTCATCCGGGCCGGCAGCGTCGCGCCGGTCGCGGTCCGCTCCGCGGCCACCCCGCTGACCCGTACGCCATGCGCGATCCACGGCTCGTCGGCGGGGGTGAAGTTGCCCCGGCAGCGCTGGGCGAGTCCGCCCCCGGTGCAGTCGACGATCACCGCCGTGCCCCGGGTGGCGTGCCCCACCGCCAGCCAGAACGGCCCCGCGATGACCCAGGCGAAGAAGGCCGCGACCAGGCTCAGCGCCAGCAGCACGGCCAGCCCCGGCAGCGGATCGGGCGGGCGCGGGGCGCGCCGGGTCCGCCGGTCCCCGTCCCGGGACGACCGCTGCCGTTCGTGCGGCGGCTCCTCTCTGATCGGCGTGCCGTCCCAGTGCACCTGCTCGATCGGCGGCCAGTACGCGCCCTCGTCGCCGTCGGGCGTACCGCCGGGGTCGTCGCCGTCCGGCGTACCCCCGTCGGCGGGACGTCCACGGCGGGTGTGGTGGGGCTGGCGGACCGGGACCCGGCGCGGCACGGCGTCGACCGGCGCCCCGGTCGTGGGCTCGACCTCGGCGGCCGGCCCGGCGGCCTCGGCCGGCTCGGCGGGCCCGGCGGGCGGCCCGGCGGGCGGCCCGGCGGGGTCGGCGGGCGGCTCCGGCGGCGCGGTGGGGTCGGCGGGCGGCTCCGGCGGCGCGGCGGGCGGGACCACCCGCGGATGCGGCGCGAGGCTGCCGCGCGACGTACCGGCCGCACCGCCGTCCGGCGGGCCGGAGGGGCGGTCGTCGTGATCCCGGGCCGCTCGTCTGCCAGTCACGGCGTTCATTGCACCCCGCCACCCGCGCATGGATGGGCAGCTCAGGCCGCGTGTCGGCGGCAAATCGGACAAACGGCGGACCCGATCCGGCCGGTCCGCCGACCCGCGAGCCCTATTGATTCGCGGTCACCCGAAGCGGGTCACTAGGCTTGCTGGTCATGAGTCACGTTCTCGCGGCGGTTGCCTGGCCGTACGCCAACGGCCCGCGCCACATCGGCCACGTCTCCGGTTTCGGCGTTCCCTCCGACGTCTTCAGCCGGTACATGCGGATGGCCGGCCACGACGTGCTCATGGTGTCGGGCACCGACGAGCACGGCACCCCCATCCAGGTGCAGGCGGACGCCGACGGCGTCACCCCGCGCGAGCTGGCCGACCGCTACAACCGGGTGATCGTCGAGGACCTGCACGGCCTCGGGCTCTCCTACGACCTGTTCACCCGCACCACCACCCGCAACCACTACGCGGTGGTGCAGGAGCTGTTCGAGGGGATGTACCGCAACGGCTACATCGTCCCGAAGACCACCATGGGCGCGATCTCCCCGTCCACCGGCCGGACCCTGCCCGACCGCTACATCGAGGGCACCTGCCCGATCTGCGGCTACGACAGCGCCCGGGGCGACCAGTGCGACAACTGCGGCAACCAACTCGACCCGATCGACCTGATCGACCCGAAGTCGCGGATCAACGGGGAGACCCCGAAGTTCGTCGAGACCGAGCACTTCTTCCTGGACCTGCCCGCCCTGGCCGACGTGCTGCGGCAGTGGCTGGACACCCGCGAGGGCTGGCGGCCCAACGTGCTGCGCTTCTCGCGGAACCTGCTCGACGACCTCCAGCCCCGGGCCATCACCCGGGACCTGGAGTGGGGCGTGCCGATCCCGCTCGACGGCTGGCGGGACCGCCCCGACAAGCGCATCTACGTCTGGTTCGACGCGGTGATCGGCTACCTCTCCGCCTCGATCGAGTGGGCCCGCCGCTCCGGCGACCCGGAGGCGTGGCGCAGGTACTGGAATTCAACGGGCGCGGAGGGCGGTGTCCCGTTTGCCGACGGAGTCGGCGGTGACGCCCGCGCCTACTACTTCATGGGCAAGGACAACATCGTCTTCCACTCGGTGATCTGGCCGGCGCTGCTCTCCGGCTACTCGGGCGAGGGTGACCGCGACGGCCAGCCGGGCGAGCTGGGCCGGCTCAACCTGCCCACCGAGGTGGTCTCCAGCGAATACCTGACCATGGAGGGGCGCAAGTTCTCCTCCTCCCGGCGGGTCGTCATCTACGTCCGGGACTTCCTCGAGCGGTACGACGCCGACGCGCTGCGCTACTTCATCGCCGCCGCCGGCCCGGAGAGCAACGACACCGACTTCACCTGGGCCGAATTCCTCCGCCGCAACAACGACGAGCTGGTCGCCGGCTGGGGCAACCTGGTCAACCGCTCCATCTCGATGGCGGCGAAGAACTTCGGCGCGATCCCGCCCGTCGACCCGGCCGGGCTCACCGAAGCCGACGAGGCGCTGCTCGCGGTCGCCCGGGCCGGCTTCGCGACGGTCGGTGACCTGATCGCCCGGCACCGGCAGAAGCAGGCCATCGGCGAGGCGATGCGGGTGGTCGCCGAAGCCAACAAGTACCTCTCCGAGCAGGCCCCGTGGAAGCTCAAGGGCGAGGCCGACAAGCCCCGGATGGGCACCATCCTGCACGTAGCCCTCCAGGTGGTCAGCGACGCCAACACGCTGCTCACCCCGTTCCTGCCGCACTCCGCGCAGAAGGTGCACGAGCTGCTCGGCGGCACCGGCGTGCACGCCCCGATGCCGGTCATCGAGGAGGTCGACGACCTCGACGGCGGGCCCGCGTACCCGGTGCTGACCGGTGACTACTCGGTCGGCGCGCGCTGGGAGTCCGTGCCGCTGGAGGTGGGCCGGGCGTTGGCCGCACCGAAGCCGGTCTTCCGCAAGCTCGACCCGTCGATCGTCGACGAGGAGTTGGCCCGCCTGGCCGGCTGATCCCCGAGCGTGCCGACGGGCGCGGCCCCCGAGGGGGTCGCGCCCGTCGTCGTCGGCGCCAGCGCGTGCGGCGCCACGGGCGGGGCGGTCAGGCCCGCGCCATCGCCGGCGCGCCGATGAAGTCCATGATGCTGCGGTTCACCTCGGGCGCGTTCGTCCACGGGATGCCGTGCGGCGCGCCCTTCAGGGTGACCAACTGGCTGCCGGCCAGCAGCGGTTGCAGTCGCTGCCCGGTCTTCGGGTACGGCAGCACCGCGTCGGAGTCGCCCTGCACGATCAGCACCGGCACGTCGATGCGGGACACGTCGCCCCGGAAGTCGGTCTGCCAGGCGTCCACGCTGTCGTGGGTGCCCTTCGCCGAGGCCCGGGTGCCGATCTCCCAGTGCGCCCGGAACGCCTCCTCGCTGACCAGCTTGCCCCTGTTCTCCTGGTAGTTGAAGAACGCCTCGCAGAAGGTGGTGAGGTAGGCGAAGCGGTCGTCGAGGATCGCCTGCTGGAAGCCCTGGAAGAGGCTCTTCTCGACCCCCTCCGGGTTGTCCGAGGTCTTCAGCAGGAACGGCGCGAGCGGGGCCAGCAGCACCGCCCGGTCGACCCGCCGTGAGCCGTACACGCCCAGGTAGCGGGTCACCTCGCCGGTGCCCATCGAGTGGCCGACCAGGATCGCGTCGCGCAGGTCCAGCTCGGTCATCAGCACGTCCAGGTCGGCGGCGAACGTGTCGTAGTCGTACCCGAACGCCGGTTGGGCGGAAGCACCGAAACCCCGCCGGTCGTACGTGATCGTCCGGTATCCGGCGGCCAGCAGCGGCCCGGTCTGCTTCTCCCAGGTCGCCCCGTTGAACGGGAAGCCGTGGATCAGCACGATCGGCTGACCGGAGCCGTGGTCCTCGTAGTACAGGTCGATGGGGGCGGAGTTCTCCGTCCCCACGGTGATGAAGGGCATGCGCGTCTCCTGGTCACGTGACAGCCGGACCCGTGCGGGTTCCCGCCCCGTCCCCGGTTATGCCAGCGAGATCCGGCACGCGCCCGGTCAGAGCCGGTACGGCAGGTCCACCACCCGGTCCTCGGTGACCTCGGCGGCCGGCGCCCACGCCTCGTAGACGCCCCGCTCGTGGCACTGCGCCCCGGTCTCCGCCACCGCGTCCGGATCCGGTCGGCGCAGCCGCAGGCGGAGCCAGCCGGTCTCCTCCCGCAGCACCAGGCAGGGCACGCCCCGCCAGTCGGCCAGCCGCAGCCGGCGGGCCGCCCACTCGACCGGGTACCGGGCGGCGCGGGTCATCGCCAGCACCCGGAACCCGCCGGGCAGGTCGGCCACCGCCTCGTAGTCGCCGCCGGCGTAGCCACCGACCAGCCGGGTGGAGCGGGGCGCCTCGCGCGTCGGCACGTACTCCTGGTCGGGGGAGAGCCCCGGCACCGCCGCGAGCAGGTGCCGCCACTGCGGGCCGGCCATCCGCAGCCAGCCGCGCTGCTCGGCCTGGTAGCTGTAGAGCACCACCTCCACGCCGTCGGCCGGGTAGGCGAGCAGGGTGGCGTTCGCCGGCATCGGCAGGTCCGCGAAGTCCCGCGTGACGAACTCCGGGACGAGCTGGCTGTTGCTCGGCACGAACCCCGTGCCGAGGACCGCCGCGCCGAGCCGGTCGCGGGGCGCCAGCGCCGTCAGGCCGCGGTGCGTCTCGCCGACCGGCACGTCGTAGTCGTCCGGGTCGGCGGCCCGCCAGCGCAGCGCGTACGTCACGTCCGCGCCGTCCCGGGCGTCCGAGCCGTCGGTGCGCAGCACCGTCGTCGCCGCCGGGGTACGCAGGTGCGCCACGTCGTGCTCCCGGTAGCAGAAGCCGTGCGGCAGCCACCCGCGCACGTACCCGGCGAGCTGCCGGGCGGAGAGCACCTTCACCATCCGGGTGCCGCGCCGGACCACCGCCGAGGCGCGCACCGCCGCCAGCGTCGGGTCGCCGGCCGCCGTCGGCTGCTGGCTGAGCTGCTGCACGTACGACCAGCCCCGCTCCCGGTGCAGCGGCACCAGCAGCGGCGCCTCCGGCTCCTCGGCCGGCTCGGTCACCGGATGCACGTCGCTGACCTCGGTGGCGTGCACGAACCTGCGCCACGGCCGGGTCGTGCCGGGCCGGGACCACTCGAAGCCGGGCGCCTCGGCCGCGCTGGACAACTCGTACGCCGCGCCCCGGGCGATCTCCTCCGCCGGGTACACCGCGCCCTCGTACGTGACGCTGAGGCCGTTTTCGCTGGTCTGAGGGGTGACGGTCACCCCGCTGACGCTAGGCCCGACATGTGCCGAGTCGGTGAACGGCCGGTGGCGTCCCCGCGACGCGGGCCGCCGACGGTGTGTGATGCTGGCCTGCGATGAGCGAGCCCACCGAAACCCGCAAGCAGCGCGCCGCCCGCCGGGCCGGGGAGTTCCCGCCCGCCCCCGAGCCGCTGCCCCGCCCCGTGCTGGACAGCCACACCCACCTCGACATCACCGTCAGCGAGGCCGGCGTGCCCCCACAGGGCGCGACGGGCGAGCCGGGGGCGCGGGCAGATGCCGACTCGGGCGGCGGCCCCGCCGAGGACCCCGTCGCCGCGGTCGTCGCCGTCGCCGCCTCCGTGGGCGTCGACCGGCTGGTGCAGGTCGGGGTGGACGTGGCGTCGTCCCGCTGGGGCGCCGACGCCGCCGACGCCCACCCGGCCGTGCTGGCCACCGTGGCGCTGCACCCGAACGAGGCGCCCCGCCTGGCCGACCTCGACGAGGCGCTGCGCGAGATCGAGGCACTCGCCGCCCGCGACCGGGTACGCGGCGTCGGCGAGACCGGGATGGACTTCTACCGCACCGGGGAGGAGGGGCGGGCCGTGCAGGAGGAGAGCTTCCGCGCGCACATCGCCATCGCCAAGCGGTACGGCAAGGCGTTGGTCATCCACGACCGGGACGCGCACGCCGACGTGCTGCGGATCCTCGACGACGAGGGCGCGCCCGACACCGTGGTGCTGCACTGCTTCTCCGGCGACGCCGACTTCGCCGCCGAGTGCGTCCGCCGCGGCTACCTGCTCAGCTTCGCCGGCACCGTCACCTTCGGCAGCGCCGGGGCGCTGCGCGAGGCCGCCGCGCTGACCCCGCTCGACCAGATCCTGGTGGAGACCGACGCGCCGTACCTGACCCCGATGCCGCACCGTGGCCGACCCAACGCGTCGTACCTGATCCCGCTGACCGTCCGGGCGCTGGCCGAGACGACCGGCGCGGACCTGGATGATCTCTGCGCCGCCATCTCCGCCACCGGCGACCGCGTCTTCGGCCCGTGGTGACCGGCAGGTCCCCCGCCACGGGCCCCCTCCGCACGCCCGTGCCCGCCCGCATAGGCTACGGGGCGTGACCGGTCTCCTCGGCCCGGCGGAGATCCGGGAACTGGCCGCCCGGCTGGGCGTCGCCCCCACCAAGAGGCTCGGCCAGAACTTCGTGCACGACCCCAACACGGTGCGGCGCATCGTCACCGCCGCCGGGCTGACCCCGGACGACGTTGCGCTGGAGGTCGGCCCCGGCCTCGGCTCGCTCACCCTGGCCCTGCTCCCCGCCGCCGCCCACGTGCACGCCGTGGAGATCGACCCGACGCTGGCCGGCGCGCTGCCGGAGACCGCCGCCCGGCACGCCGGCCCGGACGCCGCCCGGCTCACCGTGCACCACGCCGACGCGCTGCGCGTACGCGCCGCCGACCTGGCCGACCCGGCGCCGACCGCGCTGGTGGCGAACCTGCCCTACAACGTGGCCGTGCCGGTGGTGCTGCACCTGCTCGCCGAGCTGCCCAGCCTGCGGCACGGCCTGGTGATGGTGCAGAAGGAGGTCGCCGACCGGCTCGTCGCCGGTCCCGGCTCCAAGGTGTACGGCGTCCCGTCGGTCAAGCTCGCCTGGTACTCCCGCGCCCGCGCCGCCGGGAAGGTCCCGCCGAACGTGTTCTGGCCGGTGCCGAACGTCGACTCCGGGCTGGTCGCCTTCACCCGCCGCGAGCCGCCCCGCGACGACGTACCCCGGGAACGGGTCTTCGCCGTGGTGGACGCGGCGTTCGCGCAGCGCCGCAAGACCCTGCGCGCCGCGCTGGCCGGCTGGGCAGGCGGCGCGGACCGGGCCGCCGCCGCGCTCGCCGCCGCCGGCGTCGACCCCGGCGCGCGCGGCGAGTCGCTCTCCGTCGAGCAGTTCGCCGCCATCGCCGCGTCGGCTCCGGCCGCCCCGTCCGCCGCACAGTAGGCTGACGCCGTGCCCGCCCCGGGCCATCCGCACGTGTACGCGTACGACCTGGTCGACGGCCGGTGCGTGCCGGCCGCCGACGCCGCCGAGGAGCTGATCGTGGAGAAGCCGTTCGACATCCGCCTGCGCCTGCGGGACACCGCCCCGTGACCGAGGCCTGGGGACCGGACGACGAGGACGAGCAGCGGCGGCGCGGCGCCAGCGGACCGGTGCGGGTCCGGGTGCCCGCCAAGGTCAACCTGCACCTCGGGGTGGGGCCGCTGCGCCGCGACGGCTACCACGAGCTGAACACCGTCTACCACGCCATCTCCATCCACGACGAGCTGACCGCCCGCCGGGGCGACACGCTCACCCTCACCATGGAGGGCGAGGGCGCCGGCGAGCTGGCCTTGGACGACTCCAACCTGGTCATCCGGGCGGCCCACGCCCTCGCCGCGTACGCCGGGGTGACGCCGCACGCCCGGCTGCACCTGCGCAAGCAGATCCCGCTGGCCGGCGGGCTGGCCGGGGGCAGCGCCGACGCCGCCGCCGCACTGGTCGCCTGCGACGCGCTCTGGGGCACCGGGCTGTCCCGCGACGAACTGGCCGGGATCGCCGCCGACCTGGGCTCCGACGTGCCGTTCCTGATCCACGGCGGCACGGCGCTCGGCACCGGCCGGGGCGAGGCGGTCAGCCCGGTGCTGGCCCGCCCCACGTCCTGGCACTGGGTGGTCGCCGTCGCCGACGGCGGCCTCTCCACCCCGGCCGCCTACCGCGAACTGGACCGGCTCCGCGACGCCGGCACCGCCGGTGCGCCGCTGGGCAGCACCGACGCGCTGCTCGCGGCGCTGCGCCAGCGGGACCCGCGGGTGCTCGCCGCGGCCCTCGGCAACGACCTCCAGGACGCCGCCCTGGCCATGCGCCCGTCGCTGGCGGCGACGCTGAAGGCCGGCGAGGCGGCCGGCGCGCTCGCCGGCATCGTCTCCGGCTCGGGGCCGACCTGCGTCTTCCTCGCCGTGGACGCCGCCGACGCCGAACGGATCGCCGCCGAGCTGGCGTCGGCCGGGGTGTGCCGCGAGGCACGGACCGCCCACGGCCCGGTCGCCGGCGCCCGCGTCATCTGACCGCCGGCGCTCCGGCGCCCGCTGACCTGGAACAAGCCGGCCGCCCCGCTGGTTGACCCGCGGCGGGCCCGGCTCCGGCCGGGGCGGGCCCCGGCGCCCGCGTACCCTGGGAGGCTCAGGCGTCCCAGGTGCCGACCGGCACGGGGACGCCTTGATCATGGGAGGTGAGGTCGTGGCCAACATCGTCAACCTGGACCGGGTGTCCAAGGGCTACGGCGCCGCCGGGCCACTGCTCACCGACGTCTCGCTCGGCCTCGACGACGCCGACCGGATCGGCGTGGTCGGCCTCAACGGCGCCGGCAAGTCCACCCTGCTGCGGCTGCTCACCAAGCAGGAGGAACCGGACGACGGGCGCGTCACCCACCGCCGTGACCTGCGGGTCGCCTGGCTGCCGCAGAGCCTGACGCTCGCCCCCGACGCCACCGTCCGGGACGTGGTGCTCGGCACGGCCTGGCTCGGCGAGAGCATGGGCGCCGAGCACGAGTGGGCCGGCGACGCCGGCGTCCGTGCCATCCTCGACGGCCTCGGCATGCCCCATCTCGGGCTCGACCAGCGGGTCGGCCCGATGTCCGGCGGCGAGCGGCGGCGCGTCGCCCTGGCCGCGCTGCTGGTCCGCGAGTCCGACCTGCTCATCCTCGACGAGCCCACCAACCACCTCGACGTCGGCGGCGTCGACTGGCTGGCCCGCCACCTCGTCGGCCGCAAGGGCGCGCTCGTCGTGGTCACCCACGACCGGTGGTTCCTCGACGCCGTCTGCACCACCACCTGGGAGGTCGCCGACCAGACCGTCCGGGCGTACGAGGGCGGCTTCGCCGCCTGGACCCTCGCCCGCGCCGAGCGCGAGCGGGTCGCCGCGGCCACCGAGGCCCGCCGGCAGAACCTGCTCCGCAAGGAGATCGCCTGGCTGCGCCGGGGCCCGCCCGCCCGCACCTCCAAGCCTCGGTTCCGCATCGACGCGGCCAACGCGCTCATCGCCGACGTCCCGCCGCCGCGCGACACCATGTCGCTGCAACGGCTCGCCACTGCCCGGCTCGGCAAGCAGGTGTACGACCTGGAGCAGGTGACCCTGCACGCCGGCCCGAAGGAGATCCTGCGCGACGTCACCTGGCAGGTCGGCCCCGGTGACCGCATCGCGATCCTCGGCCGCAACGGCGCCGGCAAGACAACCCTGCTGCGGATGCTGGCCGGCGTCACCCGCCCCGACGGCGGGCGCCTCGCCACCGGCTCGACCGTCCGGCCGGCCTTCCTCTCCCAGGAGCTGGCCGAGCTGCCCGGTCACCTGCGGGTCCTCGAAGCCGTCGAGGAGGTCGCCCGCCGGGTGCAGCTCGGCGACCGGGAGGTCTCCGCCGCCCAGCTCGCCGAGGTGTTCGGCTTCGACGACCGGCGGCTCTGGACCCCGGTCAGCGACCTCTCCGGTGGCGAGCGCCGCCGGTTGCAGATGCTCCGGCTGCTCGCCGGGGAGCCCAACGTGCTCCTGTTCGACGAGCCCACCAACGACCTCGACACCGACACCCTCGCCGCTCTGGAGGACCTGCTCGACTCCTGGCCCGGCACCATCGTCGTGGCCAGCCACGACCGCTACCTCATCGAGCGGGTCACGGACGTCGCGTACGGGATGTTCGGCGACGGGCGGCTGGTGCACCTGCCCGGTGGCGTCGACGAGTACCTCGCCCGGGCCGCCGGCCGACCCGGACCGGCCCCGACCGAGCCGGCCGCCGCGGTCAGCGCCGACGCGCCGGCCGAGGTCGGCATGTCCGCCGCCGAGGCGCGCCAGGCCCGCAAGGAACTGGCCCGGCTGGAACGGCAGATCGCCAAGCTGGAGCAGAAGGAGGCCGCCCTGCTCGACCAGCTCGCCGCGCACGCCACCGACTACGCCAAGGTCGCGGAACTCGACGCGCAACTCAAGGAGCTGCGGGCCGAGCGGGAGCGGACCGAGGAGACCTGGCTGGCCCTGGCGGACGAGATCCCGGCGATCTGAGCCGGCCCTCGGCGTGGCGTCGCACGCGGGAGGACCCCGTGTGCGGCGTCACACCGCCACGTGCGGGACAATCGTCCGCGACCCCTCACCCGAACGGCGTTGGAGACACAGACATGGCCCACACCCCCGTCAACCACCCCGCGCGGCCGGTCTACCGGGCGATCGGCGGGCTGACCGGTCTGTACCTGGTGGCCTTCGGCGTGCTCGGCATCATCGCGAGCGCCGGCAACGAGGTCCTCGCCCAGGATGACACCCAGGTCCTCGGCCAGGGCACGAACCTCGGCTTCTCGCTGCTCACCGCCCTGCTCGGGGCGGCGGTGCTGGCCGGCACCGTGATCGGTCGCAACATCGACGTCATGATCAACCAGTGGATGGCGTACGGCATCATGGTGATCAGCCTCGCCGGTCTCGCCTTCATCCAGACCGAGGCCAACATCTTCAACTTCAGCATCATCACCGTCATCGTGCTGATGGTGGTCAGCCTGGTCCTGCTGACGGCCGGCATGTACGGCAAGGTCGGCACCGAGGAGGAGCAGGAGGCCTGGCAGAAGGCCCGCCTCGTGCTCTGAGTCGTCGCTGGTTGCTCTCCGGGTTGTCGCCGGAGCCCGCCCCGCTCCGGGCGGTCAGGCTTGATCCCTCCGCAGGTCGGGCTCCGGCGACAACCGACCTGGTCCCGCTCCATCCCGGCCCTGCGGCCGGTGGGGTGGGATCTTTGTGGTTCTGGCCTCTGCCGAATGCCGCCTTCGCGCGTTTTGCCGGACATCGGCCTTCTGTCCGGGTGACAATCGGGTGATTGTCACTACTCGGGCGGAGGGGCCATGGTGCACTTTCCGGTAAACCACCCGGCGCGGCCGATCTACCGGGTCCTCGCCGGGCTGGTCGGGCTCTACATCCTGGTCTTCGGGGTCTGGGGCACCGTCCAGACGCTAGGCGAACCACTCTTCGACCGGGGCGACACCTGGGTCCTCGGGCTCCGCACCAACCTGGCGTTCTCGCTGGTCTCGGTGATCTTCGGAATCGTCCTGATCATCGGCGCCTCACGGCGCGGCAACCTCGGCCACTACATGAACCTGACCGCCGGAGTCGTCTTCCTGGTGACCAGCATCCTCATGATGGCCGTGCTCCAGACCGAGGCCAACTTCCTCAACTTCTCGATGTCCACCGTCATCGTGTCGATGTTCTTCGGCCTCCTCCTGCTCGGCACCGGCCTGTACGACAAGGTCGGCACCGACGAACACGCCGCGGAGGAGCGGCGCCACCGCCACCACCCCGTCTCCGAGGCGCACACCCGCTGACCGGCGGCGGACTCAGCGCCCCCGCACCGTGATCAGGCCCGGCTTGGCCTCCAGGTGCGACAGCCCGTTCCAGGCCAGGTTGACCAGGTGCGCCGCCACCGTCTCCTTCCGCGGCTTGCGCACCTCCAGCCACCAGCGGCCCGTCAGCGCCACCATGCCCACCAGTGCCTGCGAGTAGAGCTCGGCCAGCTTCGGGTCGTACCCGCGGCTGGAGAACTCCGCGCCCAGGATGTGCTCCACCTGGTGTGCCACGTCGTTCATCACGCTGCTGAAGTTGCCCGTCGCCGACAGCACCGGAGACTCGCGCACCAGCACCCGGAAGCCGCTGGTCTCCTCCTCGATGTACGTCAGCAGGGCCATCGCCGCCTGCTCCAGCAGCTCCCGCGGGTGGCCGGCGGTCAGGGCCGTGGTGATCCGGTCCAGCAGGGCCCGGACCTCCCGGTCCACCACCACCGCATAGAGCCCCTCCTTGCCGCCGAAGTGCTCGTAGACCACCGGCTTGGAGACCTTCGCGCGGGCCGCCACCTCCTCTATCGAGGTGGCGTCGAAACCGCGCTCGGCGAAGATCTGCCGGGCGGTCGAGATCAACTGCTCGCGGCGCTGGGCGGCCGACATGCGTACCCGTGAGGAGGGCTTGCCGGCGGGGGCCGCTCGCCGCCTGCCGGTGCTGCCGTCGCTGCCAGGGGCATCCGCCATGTCGTCACTCCGCCGGCGCTCGGTGACGCCCTGTCGTGGGATGGAGCCGCCGGTGTGCTGGCTCATCTGGTCGCCCCACCGTCGGCCGGTCCGGTGGCGCTGCCGCGCCGTCCGACCGTGTCCCCGCCGGGCCCGGCTCCCATGGTGCCGGGCTGTCCGTCGTTGCCCCCGCTGTGCTCGGTCACCCGGCCATACTGCCAGGTAACCTTCCCCGGCACCGCCCGGTTCACCGCTCGGTGACCGGCTTGACGAGCTTCGCCGCGATGCGTTCGGGCTTCGGCCACCGCACGTCCCAGGCCGCGCCGACCTTCTCGAACAGCCAGATCACCCGGGCCGAGATGTCCACCTGGCCCCGCAGTACGCCGTGTCGGGCGCTGGTCGGGTCGGCGTGGTGCAGGTTGTGCCAGCTCTCGCCGAGCGACAGGATCGCCAGCGGCCAGAAGTTCGACGCCCGGTCGCCCTGACGCATCGCGAACGGCCGTTCCCCGTAGACGTGGCACACCGAGTTGATCGACCAGGTCACGTGGTGCAGCAGGGCGATGCGGACCAGGCCGCCCCAGAAGAGCGCGGTCAGCGCGCCCTGCCACGACCAGGTGAGCAGGCCGCCCGTCAGCGCGGGCCCCAGCACCGAGACGGTCACCAGCAGCGGGAAGAGCCGGTCCACCCGGTTGATGTCCCGGTCGGCGAGCAGGTCCGGGGCGAACCGCTTCCGGTTGGACAACTCCCGGCCGAAGAGCCAGCCGACGTGCGCGTGGAACAGGCCTTTGACCAGGCCACGGACGTTCTCCCCGAACCGCCACGGCGAGTGCGGGTCGCCGTCGAGGTCGGAGAAGGCGTGATGGCGCCGGTGGTCGGCCACCCACTGGATGATCTCGCCCTGCACCGCCAGCGAGCCCGAGACCGCCAGCGCCACCCGCAGCCACCGCTTGGCCTTGAACGAGCCGTGCGTGAAGTACCGGTGGTAGCCGACGGTGATGCCCAGCCCCGAGATCGCGTACCAGACCGCGGCCACGGCCACGTCGGTCCAGCTCAGCCAGCCGCCCCAGGCGACCGGTACGGCGGCGACGAGGGCCAGGAAGGGGACCACCACGAACGCCCAGAGGGCAACGAGGATGCCTCGGGACTGGCTGCCCTGGGTGAGGGGTTTGGGGCCGCCGGCGGCGGGCTCGAGGAGTGTGGTGGACATGGCACCTCGCAGAGGGACGGGAGATCACGAAGTTACGCCTACGTCACCGTAACTTAGGTTCCCGGGGAGCGCAGCGGACAGCGTCGGGCATGAATGTTCAGTAGTGTCGTACGCGCGTTCTAACGTGCTGCTCATGACCGATTCATTGGCCAACGGGCCGTCGCCGCAGCCCGCCCGGAGTTATCGCGGGCCAATCCCCGAGCTGCACGAGGAGGCACTCCGTCTGCGCCAGCGCGGATGCACCGTTCCGGAGATCGCGAAGCGCGTCGGCGTGGCTCGTTCCATCGCCTACCAGTGGGTCCGTCACCTCCCGATCGACCGCGACTCGGAAGAGGTGAGGGCGCGCCGGCGGGCGCACTCCAAGGTGATGACCGACGCGCAGTGGGGTCAGCACCGCGCGGCCCGCGACGCCGCCCGGGCGGAGACGGTGGCGAAGGCTGCGGCCTGGGTCAAGCAGCTGCGCCACCGCGAGCTGGTCCTCGTCGGCGCGGCGATCTACTGGTGCGAGGGCGGCAAGGCCAAGCCATGGCGCCCCAACGACTGCCGGGTCAAGTTCATCAACAGCGACCCGGCTCTGGTGTTGTTGTTCCTCCGGTTCGTGGAGGCGCTCGGAGTCGGCCCGGCCGCGTTGCGGTTCCGGGTCAGCATCCACGAGAACGCGGACGAGGCGGAGGCGGTGCGGTGGTGGGCCGAGCTGGTCGGGGTGCCGGCAGAGGAGTTCCAACGCTCGTCGCTCAAGCGGCACCGGCCGGAGACGAAACGGCAAGACGCCGGAGAGGGTTACCGAGGCTGTCTCACCGTCAACGTCCTGCGATCGAGTCGCCTCTACTGGAAGGTCGAGGGGATCATGAAGGGAATGAGCGATGGCGTCCCGGGCTGGGGGCGCTAAGGTGTAGGGGCCGGCGGGCCGAATTCTTGTCCGTTTTAGACCGTCCCGGGTCGTCTAATGGCAGGACGTCAGGTTTTGGTCCTGATTGTAGGGGTTCGAGTCCTCTCCCGGGAGCTTCCGCTCGTCGCGGACGATGTCTGGTTAGCATGGCCGCGAGAGTGTCCGCCGTCCCGACGGGAGCCCGCGTCGTGTCCCAGCCCCACCTCCGCACCGTTGTCGTGCTCGCCGCCGGGGAGGGCAAGCGGATGAAGTCGGCGCTGCCCAAGGTGCTGCACCCGCTGCTCGGTCGTACCCTCGTCGGCCACGTGCTCGCCGCGGCCACGCCACTGGCCGCCGACCGCACGGTGGTCGTGGTGGGTCACGGCGCCGACCAGGTCCGCGCGCACCTGGCGGAGATCGCCCCCCAGGCCACGCCGGTGCTCCAGGCCGAGCAACTCGGCACCGGGCACGCCGTCCGGATCGCCCTGGACGCCGTGCCGGACGCGACGGGCACCGTCGTCGTGATCAACGGCGACGTGCCGCTGCTCCGCCCGGAGACGGTGGCCGCGCTCGTCGAGGCGCACGAGGGCGTGGGCGCGGCGGCGACCGTACTCGCCGCGGAGGTGCCCGACCCGACCGGCCTGGGCCGGATCGTGCGGGACGCCGACGGGCGGCTGGAGCAGATCGTCGAGGAGCGGGACGCCACCCCGGCGCAGCGCGCGATCCGGGAGATCAACGCCGGCATCTACGCGTTCGACGCGGCCCGGCTGCGCGACGCGCTCGGCAAGCTGTCGACCGACAACGACCAGGGCGAGGAGTACCTGACGGACGTCTTCGGTCTGCTGGTCTCGGCCGGCGAGCCGGTGGCGGTGCACGTCGCCGCCGACCACGTCGAGACGCTGGGCTGCAACGACCGGGTCGAGTTGGCCGCGCTGCGCCGCCTGCTGCGCGACCGGGTCAACGAGGCCTGGATGCGGACGGGGGTCAGCCTGCTCGACCCGGACACCACGTGGATCGACGTGACGGTCGCCCTGGACCGGGACGCCGTGGTCGACCAGAACACCCAGCTGCGCGGCGGCACGGTGGTCGGCACCGGCGCGGTCGTGGGGCCGGACGTGACGCTGATCGACACCGTGGTCGGCCCGGGCGCCACCGTGCTGCGCAGCCACGCGGTGGGCGCCGAGGTCGGTCCGGGCGCCACCGTCGGGCCGTACGCGTACCTGCGGCCGGACGCCCGGCTGGCGGAGAAGGCCAAGGTGGGCACGTTCGTCGAGGTGAAGAACTCCGAGGTGGGCGCGGGCGCGAAGGTGCCGCACCTGTCGTACGTGGGGGACGCGACGATCGGCGCGAAGGCCAACATCGGCGCGGCGACGATCTTCGTGAACTACGACGGGGTGAACAAGCACCGCACGACGGTCGGCGAGGCCGCCTTCATCGGCTGCGACACCAGCCTGATCGCGCCGGTCGAGGTGGGCGCGGGGGCGTACGTGGCGGCGGGCAGCGCGATCACCCAGGACGTGCCGCCCGGCGCGCTCGGGGTGACCCGGGCGCCGCAGCGCAGCATCGACGGCTGGGTGGCCCGCAAGCGGGCCGGCACGGCCTCCGCTGAGGCGGCCGAGCGGGCCGGCGGCGCTGGTCGGGCCGAAGAGGATGCGTCGGCGCGCGTTTTCGGGGCAAGTGAAGGTGAGGCAATCCACGGGGATGCCGAGGCGGTCAGCCCGGCGTCCGGCGCGGGGGATACTGCAACCGAATAGTCCCCGGCCCACCACCACCGTGCCGGGTACCACCGACCAACGGGAGCAGACGGGCCCATGGGCAGCATCGTCGCCGAAAACCGCAAGAGCCTGATGCTTTTTTCCGGACGTGGCTTTCCGGAGTTGGCCAAGGAGATCGGTGAGGTGCTCGGCGTCGCGCCGACGCCGGCCGACGCGTACGACTTCGCCAACGGTGAGATCTTCGTACGGTACAAGGACTCGGTGCGCGGTTCGGACGCCTTCGTGGTGCAGTCCGTGACGCACGGGGTCAACACCTGGGTCATGGAGACCCTGATCATGATCGACGCGCTGAAGCGCGGTTCGGCCAAGCGGATCACCGTGGTCCTGCCGTTCTACCCGTACGCCCGGCAGGACAAGAAGCACCGCGGCCGGGAGCCGATCTCGGCGCGCCTGATCGCGGACCTGTTGAAGACGGCCGGGGCCAACCGCATCCTCACCGTCGACCTGCACACCGCGCAGATCCAGGGCTTCTTCGACGGCCCGGTCGACCACCTGTTCGCGATGGACATCCTGGCCGAGTACGTCCAGCACAAGTACGCGGGCCGCCCGATGACGGTGGTCGCGCCGGACTCGGGCCGGGTGCGGGTGGCGGAGCGGTGGACCGACCGGTTGGGCGGCTGCCCGCTGGCCTTCATCCACAAGACCCGGGACCCGTTGAAGCCGAACCAGGTGGTGGCGAACCGCGTGGTCGGCGAGGTCGAGGGGCGGGTCTGCCTGATCGTCGACGACATGATCGACACGGGCGGCACGATCTGCAAGGCGGCGGACATCCTCCGGGAGTCCGGGGCCGCCGACGTGATCGTCGCCTCCACCCACGCCCTGCTCTCCGACCCGGCGACCGAGCGGCTGAAGAACAGCCCGATCAGCGAGGTCGTGGTGACCAACACGCTGCCGCTGCCGCCGGAGAAGCAGCTCGACAAGCTCACCGTGCTGTCGATCGCGCCGCTGCTGGCGCGGGCGATCCGCGAGGTGTTCGACGACGGCTCGGTGACCACTCTCTTCGGTGGCCTGAGCTGACCACCTGACGCGCGTGAGCCGGGGCGGGGGTGGTCTCCCGGCCCGGCGTCCGCGTCGTCCTGCGGGCCGGCGGGAACGGTGATATGGGGACTGCCGGAAAGCGCGGAATCAGCTCGGGTAGACTGGTGCGGTTGCCACGGCGAGGGTGCCCGGCGGGCCGCTGACAAGCGCCGCACGGAGGCACCGTCATCGACGCGGTGCTCCGGGCAGTCGTTCTCGACGCATGAGCCCCAGCGAGCCCCTCGCCCCAGCACCGCCAGTCGACAAGCCGCCGCAGCGAAGCATCAGGAGTTTCCCCGTGTCCGAGGTAAAGATCAGCGCCGAGCCCCGTACCGAGTTCGGCAAGGGTGGTGCCCGTCGTACCCGCCGGGCCGGCAAGGTGCCCGCCGTGCTGTACGGCCACGGCGAGAAGCCCAAGCACATCGCGCTGCCGGCCCGTGAGTTCGCGGCCGCGATCCGCAAGGGCGGCGCCAACCAGCTCTTCGCGATCGAGGTCAGCGACGGCACCCAGGTGCTGGCGCTGCCGAAGGCGATCCAGCGTGACCCGATCAAGGACACCTTCGAGCACGTGGACCTGCTGCTGGTCCGCCGGGGCGAGAAGGTCACCGTCGAGGTCCCGGTCCAGCTGATCGGTGAGGCCGCGAAGGACACCCTGATCGTGCACGACCACGACACCCTCTCGGTGACCGCCGACGCCACGAAGGTGCCGGACCACCTGGAGGCGTCGATCGAGGGCCTGGAGGCGGGCACCCAGGTCACCGCCGGCGACGTGGAGCTGCCGGCCGGCGTCGAGCTGGTCGCCGACCCGGAGCTGCCGGTCGCCGCGGTGACCGCCGCGCCGACCGCCGAGCAGCTCGAGGCCACCCTCCCCGAGGTCGAGGAGGCCGCCGAGGAGGCCGAGGCCGAGGTCGGCGAGGAGACCGCCGAGGGCGCCGAGGCTCCGGCCGCCGAGGGCGAGGAGACCGCCGAGGCGAAGACCGAGGCCTGATCGGTCCGCATCGTTGCCACAGGCGTCCCCGCGCGGTCGGGGGCGCCTGTCGGCGTATCGGTGCCCGGGCAGGTGGGTGAGGGCGAGCAGCGGGAGGGGCGGGGCGTGACGGACGAGACGGGGCCGTGGCTGGTGGTCGGCCTGGGCAACCCCGGTCGGGAGTACGCCGGCAACCGGCACAACGTCGGCTTCATGGTGGCCGACCTGCTGGCGGGTCGGCTCGGCGCGAGGTTCGGCCGGCACAAGCGGGCGGTGGCGGAGGTCGCCGAGGGGCGGCTCGGGCTCGGTGGGCCGAAGCTGGTGCTGGTCAAGCCGCTGACCTACATGAACCTCTCCGGTGGGCCGGTGGCCGGCCTGGCCCAGTTCCACAAGGTGCCGCCTGGCCAGGTGATCGCCGTGCACGACGAGCTGGACATCGGCTACGGCCAGGTGCGGGTGAAGTGCGGCGGCGGCGAGGGCGGGCACAACGGCCTGCGGTCGATGTCGAAGTCGCTGGGCACGAAGGAGTACGTCCGGGTGCGGTTCGGTATCGGCCGGCCGCCGGGACGGCAGGACCCGGCGGACTACGTACTGTCGGATTTCAGCGCGGCCGAGCGCAAGGAACTGGAGTTCCTGGTGGACCGGGCGGCGGACGTGGTGGAGTCGGTGATCACCAGGGGCGTGGAGCCGACGCAGAACCTCTACCACGGGGTGTGAGGGCCGGATCGCCCGCGGTGAGCCGGTAGTCTTCGCCTTTCGGCGTGGCGCACCGGCGACGCGGCTCGGCGCGCCGGCGCGGAGCGTGGCGAGGCGACGGGAGCGGGAATCATGGGCAGTCCTCCGATGATCGACGGCGCGTTCGCCCGGTGGCTGGCGGCCCGGGCCGGCCAGGCGCTGCTCGCGCTGCGGGCCGAGATGGGCTTCGCGGACGCGGGCGCGCTGAAGTCGGCGGGCGACAAGGTCTCGCACGACCTGATCCGCACCGAGTTGGCGAAGTGGCGGCCGGGTGACGCGGTGCTCTCCGAGGAGGACGAAGGGTCGCGGCTGGCCTGGGCGGCGGAGGTGAACGCCGGGGCGGTGTCCCGGCTGACCGCGGACCGGGTGTGGATCGTCGACCCGCTGGACGGCACCCGGGAGTTCGCCGAGGAGGGCCGGTCGGACTGGGCGGTGCACGTGGCGCTCTGGGCGCGCACCGCGCCGACGCCGCACGGCCTGGTCGCGGGAGCGGTGGGGTTGCCGGCGCAGCACCGGGTGCTGGGCACGGACTATCCGCCGGCGTACCCGCCGATGACGGTGGAGGCGGCGACCGCGCCCGGCGGGCGGACGATCCGCCTGGCGGCGAGCCGGAGCCGGCCGCCGGTGTTCCTGACCGACCTGGCGGAGGACGTCGGGGCGCACCTGGTGCCGATGGGCTCGGCCGGGGCGAAGATCGCCGCGGTGGTGACCGGTGAGGTGGACGCCTACATCCACGCGGGCGGGCAGTACGAGTGGGATTCGGCGGCGCCGGTGGCTGTGGCGACGGCCACCGGACTGCACGCTTCCCGGATCGACGGTTCTGCGCTGAGATACAACGAGGCGGATCCACGTCTGCCGGACCTGCTGGTCTGTCGCAAGGATCTCGCCAGTCGGTTGCTTGCAGCGTTGCAGCGTCATTCCGGGTAGCCTGAGCGGCACTTCCTGGCATGCCCGACCGGAAAGGTCTGGAATCAGATGAGCGGATTCGACCGAAGCGAGCCCGTGTCATGACCGCCCCCGCCGCCTACCAGGTGTCCCATCTCGACGCGCTGGAGGCCGAGAGCATCTTCGTGATGCGCGAGGTGGTCGCCGAGATGGAGCGGCCGGTGCTGCTCTTCTCCGGCGGCAAGGACTCGATCGTCATGCTCCGGTTGGCCCAGAAGGCGTTCGCCCCGGCCAACATCCCGTTCCCGGTGATGCACGTGGACACCGGCCACAACTTCCCGGAGGTCCTGGAATACCGGGACCAGCGGGTCGCGGAGCTGGGGCTGCAACTGGTGGTGGCGAGCGTGCCGGAGGCCCTGGCCAGCGGCTTGGTCCGCGAGTCGGCCGACGGGATGCGCAACCGGATCCAGACCCCGGTGCTGCTGGAGGCGGTGGAGAAGCACCGCTTCGACGCACTCTTCGGCGGCGCCCGCCGCGACGAGGAGAAGGCCCGCGCCAAGGAGCGGGTGTTCAGCTTCCGCGACGAGTTCGGCCAGTGGGACCCGAAGAACCAGCGTCCCGAGCTGTGGGCGCTCTACAACGGCCGCCACCACCCGGGCGAGTCGATCCGGGTCTTCCCGCTGTCCAACTGGACCGAGCTGGACGTGTGGCACTACATCGCCCGCGAGCGGATCGCCCTGCCGTCGATCTACTACGCGCACGAGCGCGAGGTGATCGAGCGGGACGGGATGCTCTACGCGGTCAACGAGTTCTTCCGTCCCCGGGCGGGCGAGGAGCGGTTCAAGGCGCGGGTGCGCTACCGGACGGTGGGCGACGCGTCCTGCACCGCGGCCGTCCGCTCCGACGCCGACACGGTGGAGAAGGTCATCGAGGAGGTTGCCGCCACCCGGATCACCGAGCGCGGCGCGACCCGCGGCGACGACCGGGTCAGCGAGGCCGCGATGGAGGACCGCAAGCGGGAGGGCTACTTCTGATGACCACCGAGACCGTCGCTCCGGCGACCTCCGAGACGGCCGGTCGCCCCATGGACCTGCTGCGCTTCGCGACCGCCGGCAGCGTGGACGACGGCAAGTCGACCCTGATCGGGCGGCTGCTCTACGACACCAAGTCGCTCTTCACCGACCAGCTCGCCGCCGTGGAGGCGGTCAGCGCGGCGCGCGGCGACGAGTACACCAACCTGGCGCTGCTCACCGACGGACTGCGGGCCGAGCGGGAGCAGGGCATCACCATCGACGTGGCGTACCGCTACTTCGCCACGCCGCGGCGGAAGTTCATCATCGCCGACACCCCCGGGCACATCCAGTACACCCGCAACATGGTCACCGGGGCGTCGACGGCCGACCTGGCGCTGATCCTGGTGGACGCCCGCAAGGGCCTGGTCGAGCAGTCCCGCCGGCACGCGTTCCTCTGCTCGCTGCTGCGGGTGCCGCACCTGGTCCTCTGCGTCAACAAGATGGACCTGGTCGACTACTCGCAGGAGGTCTTCGAGCGGATCGCGGACGAGTTCACGGCGTTCGCCGCGAAGCTCGACGCCCCCGACCTGACCGTGGTGCCGATCTCCGCGCTCAAGGGCGACAACATCGTCAGCCGGTCGGAGAACATGCCCTGGTACGAGGGGCCGTCGCTGCTGCACCACCTGGAGCGGGTGCACATCGCCAGCGATCGCAACCTGGTCGACGTCCGGTTCCCCGTGCAGTACGTGATCCGGCCGCAGTCCACCACCGTGACCGACTACCGGGGCTACGCCGGTCAGGTCGCCTCCGGCGTGCTCAAGCCGGGTGACGAGGTGATGGTGCTGCCGTCCGGCTTCACCAGCCGGATCTCCGCCGTGGAGACCGCCGACGGGCCGGTCGCGGAGGCGTTCCCGCCGATGTCGGTGACCGTACGCCTCGAAGACGAGATCGACATCTCGCGGGGTGACATGATCTGCCGGCCGAACAACGCCCCGGCGGTGGCCCAGGACATCGAGGCGATGGTCTGCTGGATGGACGAGACCCGCCCGCTCCAGGTCGGCGGCAAGTACGCCGTCAAGCACACGACCCGCTCGGCGCGGGCCATCGTGCGCGGCCTGCACTACCGGCTGGACATCAACTCGCTGCACCGGGACGACTCGGCCGGCGAGCTGAGGCTCAACGAGATCGGCCGGGTGCGGTTGCGCACCACCGTGCCGCTGCTCGCGGACGAGTACCGCCGCAACCGCACCACCGGCGGGTTCGTCATCATCGACGAGACCACCAACCGCACGGTCGGCGCGGGGATGATCGTCGAGGCGCAGTGAGCCTCAACGACGGGCGGATGCCGACGCCCGCCCGTCGCCCGCCGCGCTGACCACGCCGGCCGTCGCGCTGACCACGCCGGCCGTCGGGCTGGCCGTGCCCTCCGTCGGGCTGGCCGTGCCCTCCGCCGGGCTGGCCGTGCCCTCCGCCGGGCTGGCCGTGCCGGCGGCCGTGGCCCGCGTGACCGCGCGGGCCATGAGGCGCGTCCAGACCCGGTAGCCGACCCAGCGGACCAGCGGGACGGCCCGGCGCGTGAGCTGCCGCCAGGCGCGGAAGGCGAAGACAGTGCCGGCCGGCATCAGCAACAGCGCGGCCGCCCCGCCGGCAGAGGTGTCCCTCGCCGGGGCGAGGCCGCTGACCACCAGCCCGCCGAGTGCCGTCGCGGTGAGCGCCAGGCAGAGCACGACGGACGTCGAGCCGAGCTGGCGGCGTAGTTGGAGGCGGACCGCCGGCGGCTGCCGCCGCCACACCGGCAGGGCCGGTCCGGCGACGACCGCCAGAAGCGCCAGGGCGGCGGCGAGCCGCCCGGGCCGCCCGCCGTCGACCAGCGCGAACAGCGCCCAGTGGCCGATGCCGGCCAGCGCCGCCACGTCGAACAGGCGCCAGCACAGGGCCGCCGCGACGGCCTCGTGCGCCGCGGCGGCCCCCCGCGCGTGCGGGTTGGCGGCCAGGGCGTCGGTGAACCCCCGGGCGGCCCGGCCGACCCGGTCCCGCGACGCGTCCATCCGCGCCAGCAGGGCCAGCGCAGGCTCGTACGCCGGGTCCAGGACGAGGGCCTGCCGGCATGCCTCCCGGGCCGCCCGGAGCCGGCCCATCCGCAGGTGGATCCGGGCGTCCAGCAGGTGGACGTCGGGGATGTCGTGGCGGATCTCCCGCGCGGTGTCGGCGTGCCGGCGGGCGACCACGACGCGGGTGGGGTTGCCGAGGGTCAGCAGCGCCTCCGCGAACAGCGCGTGGGCCTCCCAGGACCGCGGCGCCAACTCCAGGGCGCGTTGGGCGGCGGCCGCCGCGTGGCCGGGGTGCCCGGCCGCCAGCAGGATCCGGGCCTTCTCCGCGAGCAGGTGCTCCTGGGCGCGGGCGACGCCGAGGGCCTGGTCCACCAGGCGCATGGCCTCCGCCAGTTGGCCCGTCGACCGGTGACAGCGGGCCAGGTGGAGCAGCAACCCGGCGTGCTGGGGTTGCTCGGCCAGCGCGCCGCGCAGCACCTGCGCCGCCTCGGCGTGCCGTCCGACGCGGCTCAGCGCCTGGGCGCGCTCCTGTGCGACCGTTCCGGCATCGCTCACGTCGCCTCCCGTTCCGGCACGATCCGGTCGACGCCACACCCTACCGACCGTCCTGACCGGATGGTCGACCCGCGCGGTCAGTCCAGCCGGGCCGCTCCCGCCCCGGGCAGGACGGTGACGTGGCCGGGCGCGGCGAAGCCGCGTTCGGCGTACGCGGCCGTGACGGCGGCGGCGACCGCGTCGGCGCGCTCCGCGTCGACCAGGGCGAGGACGCAGCCGCCGAAGCCGCCGCCGGTCATCCGTGCCCCCAGGGCACCGGCCGACAGGGCCGCCTCGACCGCCGTGTCGACCTCCGGCACCGTGATCTCGAAGTCGTCGCGCATCGAGGCGTGCGAGGCGGTCAGCAGCGGGCCGATCTCGCGTACCTTGCCGGCACGCAGCAGGGCGACGGTGTCGAGCACCCGCTGGTCCTCGGTCACGACGTGCCGCACCCGGCGGCGGGTCTCGGCGTCGTCGAGCCGGGCCAGCGCGTCGGCCAGCCCGTCGGTGGGGACGTCCCGCAGCGCCGCGACGTCGAGCAGCCCGGCCGCCGCCTCGCAGGACCCGCGGCGGGCGGCGTACTCGCCGTCGGCGTGCCGGTGCGGGGCCCGGCTGTCGACCACCAGCACCGCCAGGCCGGCCGCGTCCAGGTCGAACGGGATGTGCTCGACGGACTCGTCGCGGCAGTCCAGGAAGAGCGCGTGCCCGGCGCGGCAGCGGATCACCGCCGACTGGTCCATGATCCCGGTCGGCGCGCCGACGTAGCCGTTCTCGGCGCGCTGGGCCAGCCGGGGCTGCCGGTCGGCGGGCAGGTCCAGCCCGCCCAGGTCGACCAGGGCGGCCAGCACGGCGGCCTCCAGCGCCGCCGAGGAGGAGAGCCCCGAGCCGAGTGGCACGTCGGAGGCGATCGCCAGCCGGGCGCCCGGCACGGCGTGCCCCGCCTCCCGCAGCGCCCAGACCACCCCGGCCACGTACGCGCCCCAGCCGGTGACCCGGCCCGGCTCGGCGACCTCGTCGGCGCCGAAGGCGACCGTCTCGCCGGACAGCTCGGACCAGACCGTCCAGCGCTCGCCGGGCTGCGGCGCGGCGGCGGCGACCGTGCGCAGCGGCAGGGCGAAGGGCAGCACGAAGCCGTCGTTGTAGTCGGTGTGCTCGCCGATCAGGTTGGCCCGTCCGGGAGCCGCCCAGCGGCCGGCGGACGGCTCGGCGTACGCCGAATGGAAGCCGGCGGCGGCACGCGCCGCGACGCCGTCGGTCACCGCGGCGCCACGAGGTGCGTGCGGTAGAAGGCCCAGGCGTCGCCCACCATGTCGTGCAGGGTCGGCTTCTGCGGCACCCAGCCCAGCTCCTCGCGGGCCAGCGCGGACGAGGCGACCAGCTCGGCGGGGTCGCCCTCGCGGCGCGGGGCCACCTCGACGGGCACCGGGTGCCCGGTGACCTCGCGGACCACGTCGACGACCTGGCGGTTGGTGAAGCCGTTGCCGTTGCCCAGGTTGTAGATCCGGTGCTGGCCGGCGGTCGCCGCGTCGAGCGCGAGCAGGTGGGCGCGGGCCAGGTCGGCGACGTGGATGTAGTCCCGGACGCAGGTGCCGTCGACGGTGGGGTAGTCGTCGCCGAAGAGCTGGAGCTTCTCCCGGCGCCCGGCGGCCACCTGCAGCGCGATCGGGATCAGGTGGGTCTCCGGGTCGTGCCGCTCGCCGAGCGCGACGTCGCCGTCGAGGTGCGCCCCGACCACGTTGAAGTAGCGCAGCGACACGGCGGCCAGGCCGTGCGCGACCGCCTCGGAGGTGAGCGCCATGTCGACGGCGAGCTTGGTGGCCCCGTAGGTGTTGGTGGGGGCCTTGACCGCGGTCTCCGGGATCGGCAGCTCGGTGGGGTTGCCGTAGACGGCGGCGGTGGAGGAGAAGACCAGCCGGGGCACGCGTGCGGCCCGGACGGCGTCGATCAGGGCGAGCGAGCCGACGGTGTTGGTGTCCCAGTAGAGCTCCGGCTTCACCATCGACTCGCCGGCGGCGATGAGTGCGGCTAGGTGCAGCACCCCGTCGAAGCCCGCCTCCGGGGTGAGCACCCGGGCGGCGTCGTGGAGGCCGGCGTCGACGTGGGTGGCGTCGGGGGCGAGCGCCTCCCGGTGGCCGGTGCGCAGGTCGTCGAGGACGACCACCTGGTGGCCGGCGTCGAGCAGCATCCGGGTCACCACGCTGCCGATGAAGCCGGCGCCGCCGGTGACGAGCAGTTTCACGTCGGTCTCCTCCCGCCCGGCCGCCGCGTCGCGGCCATGTCGTGATCACCCTACGGCCGGTCGCCGTGCTTCCGCGCTCCGTCGACGCCTCCGCCATTCCAGCACGAACTCCCATGTCCGAACAGAGCCGAACATGGCGCGCCCGGCGGCCCGGCGATGTCTACCATCACTGTCATGCGGGAAGCGGGTGGTCCCGGGCCGCGTCGACGTGCCCGGACGCGACCGCGCCGCGAGCCGGGCCCGCTGGCCCGGGCCGTCGCCCGGATCGTGGTCCGCGCCGCCGACGGCGCCACCCGCGCGGTGACGGCCCTGCTCGGCGCCAGCCCCGCGGCCGGTCGGGAGCGGATCAGCGAGGCGGAGCTGCGCGACCTGGTCGCCGCCAACACCCTGCTCGACCCGGTCGAGCGCCGGATCATCGACGAGGTGCTGGTCGCCGGCGCGAGTCTGGTCCGCGAGGTGATGATGCCCCGCACCGAGGTGGTCTTCCTCTCCGCCCGGCTGACCATCGCCGAGGCGGAGCGGCTGGTCCGGGCCGAGACGCACACCCGCTACCCGGTCGTCGACGGCACCCACGACGACGTGGTCGGCTTCGTGCACCTGCGCGACGTGCTGCTGCGCCCCGACCTCGACCCCTGCACCACCGTCGGCGAGCTGACCCGGGAGGTGAAGCGGCTGCCCGGCAGCAAGCGGGTGCTCGCCGCGCTCAGCGAGATGCGCCGGGAGCGCCACCACCTCGCCGTGGTGGTCGACGAGTACGGCGGCACCGCCGGCATCGTCACCCTGGAGGACCTGATCGAGGAGCTGATCGGGGAGATCCACGACGAGTACGACACCGCCCCCGACCCGGTGCACGCCGGCCTGCCCGCCGTGGTGGACGGCCGGCTCAACCTCGCCGACTTCGCCGAGCGCACCGGGGTGACCCTGCCCCCGGGGCCGTACGAGACGGTGGGCGGCTTCGTGATGGCGGCGCTCGGCCGCCTCCCGGTCGCCGGCGACGAGGTGCCGGTGGCCGGCAGCCCGGCCGGCGCCGGCGGCCCGGCAGCCGACGACCCGCCCGGCGGCTGGCTGTTGCGGGTACACACGCTGGAGGGTCGCCGCGTGGCCCGGCTCACCGTCTCCGCCGTGCGCGTGCCGGAACCCCGGCGCGAGGTCACCGCTCCGGCGCCGGTGGGTCCGAGCCGACCCGCCGGCCCGTCATGACGTACGCCAGGCGTTGCTGACAGAATTGCCGGCATGTCCGACGTTCCCGCCCGCCCCCGCGTCTTCTCCGGCATCCAGCCGACGGCCGACTCGTTCCACCTCGGCAACTACCTGGGCGCGGTGCGGCACTGGGTGGCCCTGCAGGACACCCACGACGCGTACTACTGCGTGGTCGACCTGCACGCGATCACCGCCGGCCACGACCCGAAGGTGCTCACGCAGCGCTCCCGGCTGGCCGCCGCGCAGCTGTTCGCCGTGGGCCTCGACCCGGAGCGCAGCACGCTGTTCGTGCAGTCGCAGGTGCCCGAGCACCCGATGCTCGCCTGGGTCCTGGGCTGCATCACCGGGTTCGGCGAGGCGAGCCGGATGACCCAGTTCAAGGACAAGTCGCAGAAGCAGGGCGGCGAGCGGGCCAGCGTCGGCCTGTTCACCTACCCGATCCTCCAGGCCGCCGACATCCTGCTCTACCAGGCCCACGCCGTGCCGGTGGGCGAGGACCAGCGCCAGCACCTGGAGCTCTCCCGCGACCTGGCCCAGCGGTTCAACTCGCTGTTCGGGCAGACCTTCACCGTGCCGGCGCCGCACATCGTCAAGGACACCGCGAAGATCACCGACCTGCAGGACCCGACGGCGAAGATGTCGAAGTCGTCGTCCTCGCCCGCCGGCATCATCGACCTGCTGGAGGACCCGGCCCGCTCGGCCAAGAAGATCCGCTCGGCGGTCACCGACACCGGCCGGGAGATCGTCTTCGACACCGAGACCAAGCCGGGCATCTCCAACCTGCTCACCATCTACTCGGCGCTGACCGGGCGGAACATCGACGACCTGGTGGCCGCGTACGCCGGCAAGGGCTACGGCGACCTGAAGAAGGACCTCGCCGAGGTGGTGCGGGAGTTCGTCACGCCGATCCAGGAGCGCACCCGGACCTACCTCGACGACCCGGCGCAGCTGGACAAGCTGCTCGCCGCCGGCGCGGAGAAGGCCCGCGTGGTCGCCGCGGCGACGCTGCGGGCCGCGTACGAGCGGGTGGGCTTCTTCCCGCCGGTGCGCGGCGAGTAGCGCCGCGGCGCGACGGGTGAGGGTGGACAGGTCGGTGGCCGGAGGGATGGCGCGGAGCGTGGATCGCAGGGACGGGGCGCCGGACGCCGGTGACACCATCCAGATCGGCATCGCGGTGGACATCCCGGAGCCGTGGGGCGGCACCCTCACCCGACGCCGGGTCGAGGCCGGCGACCCCCAGGTCGTGCCCGCGCACGTGACCCTGCTAGGGCCGACCGAGATCCCGGTGGCGGCGCTGCCGGCGGTGGAGCGGCACCTCACCGCGGTCGCCGCCGCCCACCTGCCGTTCACGCTGCACCTGCGGGGCACCGGCACGTTCCGGCCGGTGACCCAGGTGGTCTTCGTGGCGGTGGCCGCCGGGATCAGCGAGTGCGAGCTGCTCGCCGCCGCGATCAGCGCCGCCCCGGAGCTGCGCCGCGAGGCGCGCTTCCCGTACCACCCGCATGTCACCGTGGCGCAGGACGTCGCGCCGGAGGCGCTGGACAAGGCGTACGAGGACCTGGCCGACTTCTCCGCGATGTTCGAGGTGGAGGCGTTCACCCTCTTCTCGCACAGCGGGCAGACCCGGTGGCAGCCGCGCCGGGACTTCCGGCTGGGCGGCTGATCCCGTCCGCCGGTGCGTCGGGCGGCCGGGGCGACGACGCCGACCGGGCGACGCGCCGGGCCGGCGAGGGCCGGCGGCAGGTTTCCCCCGTGACGGCGACGGATCGGCGAGGATGACGGCGTGAACGTGTGGGGCCGCATCGAGGCGGGCGTCGACCGCCGGATCAGCGCCGCGCGCCGCCGGTCCGGTGCCGTCGACCACCTGTGGCGGGCCGGCGTGCTCTACGCCGAGGTGCTGGGCGGGCGGCTGGCGGCGGCGATCGCCTACTACGGCTTCTTCGCGGTGTTCGCGCTCGCGCTGGTCGCGTACTCGATCTTCGGGGCCATCCTGGAGGACAACGACGAGGTCAGCGCCGCCGCCGCCGACTTCCTGCGGGAGAACCTGCCGTTCCTCGACCCGGTGCAGATCGCCGACAGCAGCGGCACGGTCGGGGTGGTCGGCCTGATCATCCTCGTCCTGACCGGCATCGGCTGGGTGGAGGCCATCCGCTCCTCCCAGCGGTTGATGTACGGGCTCAACCAGCAGCCCGGCAACCTGGTGGTGCGCCGGCTGGTCGACCTGGGCGTGCTGCTCGTCGTCTTCGTGCTGCTCGGCGTCTCGGTGGCGGCGGTGGACGCGCTGGAGTCGCTGCTGCGCTTCCTGCTGCGCAGCACCGGCTCGGTCGGCCTGACCACGGTCAGCGCGGTGCTCAGCGTGCTGGTCAACGCGGTGCTGGCCACCCTGCTGCTGGTGGCGGTGCCGAGGCTGCGGATGAGCCGGGTCCGGCTGCGCCCGGTGGTGCTGCTCGTCGCGGTCGGCATCACGCTGCTGAACACCGTCGGGCGCTACTACGTCGTGCGCACCGAGCGCAATCCGGCGTACACGGTGGTGGCGGGCGCGGTGGGGCTGCTGCTCTACCTCTACCTGCTCAACCAGCTGGTGCTCTTCGGCGCGGCGCTCGCCGCGACGAGCCGGCGCGGCCGGGTGGTGGACCTGGCGGAGGGCCCGCCGCCGGCCGACCTCGACGCGGACACGGATCCCGGCGCCCCCGGCGGGGCCGGATGAACGGGGGAGCGGGCGTGCGGATCTCGGTCGACCCGGGCTCGGCGGTGCCGCCGTACGAGCAGGTGCGCGGGCAGCTCGCGGAGCTGATCGGGACGGGCCGGCTGGCGGTCGGCACCCGGCTGCCGACGGTGCGGCAGTTCGCGGCGGACCTCGGGCTGGCGGCCAACACGGTGGCCCGGGCCTACCGGGAGCTGGAGGCGGCCGGTCTGCTGGAGACCCGGGGCCGGCACGGCACCTTCGTCGCGCCCGGCCGCGATGACGCGTTGGACCGGTTGCAGCGGGTGGCGGCCGACTACGCCGCCGAGGCCGCCCGGTTGGGGGTGCCGCCGTCGGCGGCGCTCGCCCTGGTCCGCGCGGCCCTGGACGCGGCGCGGCCGGGCTGACGGTGCGACGGCGGAGGCGGGTGGCCGCGCGGACCAGGATCCGACCGTCACGGTGGCCGCGATTGAGCCGAATGCCACCCGCGTCTCCGGTGGTACGGACGATGATGGGCGCGTGGGCGCACTCGTGACACTGGACCTGCCGGAAGACTCCCCGATGCTCGGCCTGCCGTGGATCATCACCTTCGGCCCGCTCGGCAACGCCGACGAGTGGGAGCCGGTGGTCTGCGGCCCCTACGAGCGACCGCACGCCCTCGCGCTGGCCGAGGCGGTGGTCGCCGAGGAGCAGTTGATGGCGGTGGTCGAGCCGCTGCTGCCGGCGGTGTCGGCGGAGGAGATCCGGGGCGAGATCGCCGCCGCGCAGGTCGCGGCCGAGGACGAGGCGGCGCGGATCGAGGAGGCCGACCTTTACGGCGACTTCGAGGACACCATTGACGAGGAACTCGAGGCGGCAGCTGCGGAGGAGCACCGCACCGAGCCGCTCGCCCCGCCCAGCGAGGCCGAGTTGCGGGCCGGCTTCAGCCGTATCGCCGCGAAGCTCACCGGCGGCGCCGCCTGAGCCGACCGGCGGCGACCCGGGCGGGCCGGGGCGACACCTGTCCGGGATGGACGCCGGCGCCCCGGGGAGCGGACTCCACGAGGCGCCGGCGCCACCTCACCCCCCACCACAAGGGGTCAGTGGCCCAGCCGCCCGTCGGCGCGGGGCACAACGGACGACCAGGTCGATGACGGGTTACCCGCTCAGCGCCGTTCGAACCAGGCAGCCGCGTCGACCGGGAGCAGGTGACCTGTGCCCTGGCCGGTGAGCGCCTCGCTGGCGACGATCGGCTCGCCGTACCCGTCGATCAGGGCCGGGGCACCACTGATGTTGACCACGCAGGTCAGCACGGTGTCGCCGGCGGCACGGCCGAAGGCGAGCACGCCCGGCCGGGTCTCCAGCCAGGTGACCCCGCCCGCGTCGGCGGCCAGCGCCGGGTGCGCGTGGCGGATCCGCAGGGCGGTGCGGTAGAGCTCCAGCGTCGAGCCGGGCACGCCGGCCTGGGCGGCGACCGAGAGGGCGCGCCAGGTCGCCGGGGCCGGCAGCCAGCTCAGCTCGCTGCCCTCCGGCCCGAAGCCGTACGGGGCCAGCTCGCCGCTCCACGGGATCGGCACCCGGCAGCCGTCCCGGCTCTCGCCGGTGCGCAGGAACGCCGGGTCCTGGCGCAGCTCGTCCGGCAGGTCGAGCACCTCCGGCAGGCCCAGTTCCTCGCCCTGGTAGACGTAGGCACAGCCGGGCAGGGCGAGCATCAGCAGGGTGGCGGCCCGCGCCCGGCGCAGCCCCTCGGCGCCGTCGCCGTAGCGGGTGACGTGCCGCTGCTTGTCGTGGTTCGAGAGCACCCAGGTCGTCGGCGCGCCGACGATGGTCGACTCGGCGAGCGCGGTGTCGATCACCTTGCGGAACGATTCGGCCGACCACGTCGCGTCGAGGAAGTCGAAGCTGAACGCCTGGTGCAGCTCGTCGGGGCCGATGTAGCGGGCCAGCCGCTGCGGGGTCTCGGCCCACGCCTCGGCGACGGCCATCCGGCCGCCGGGGTAGCTGTCCAGGATCGGCCGCCAGGCGCGGTAGATCTCGTGCACCTCGTCCTGGTCGAAGTAGGGGAGCCGGCCCTTGCCGAGCAGCTCCACCTGGCGCTGCCCCGTGGTCATCGTGCTGAAGCCGACGTCGGGCAGGCCCTCGGCCTTGATCATGCCGTGCGCCACGTCGATCCGGAAGCCGTCCACGCCCCGGTCCAGCCAGAAGCGCAGGATGTCCTCGAACTCGGTGCGGACCTCGGGGTGGCGCCAGTTCAGGTCCGGCTGCGCCGGGTCGAACAGGTGCAGGTACCACTGGCCGTCGTCCACCCGCGTCCAGGCGGGGCCGCCGAAGATGCTCTCCCAGTCGTTCGGGGGCAGCTCGCCGTCCGCGCCCCTGCCGTCGGCGAAGAGGTAGCGCTCGCGCTCGGCGGAGCCCGGGCCGGCGGCCAGGGCGGCCTGGAACCACGGGTGCCGGTCGGACGTGTGGTTGGGCACCAGGTCGACGATGATCCGCAGGCCGAGCGCGTGCGCGTCGGTGATCATCGCGTCGAAGTCGGCGAGGGTGCCGAACATCGGGTCGACGTCGCGGTAGTCGGCGACGTCGTAGCCGCCGTCGACCATCGGGGAGGTGTAGAAGGGGGTCAGCCAGAGCGCGTCCACGCCGAGGTCGCGCAGGTACGGCAGGCGCTCGCGGATGCCCTGCAGGTCGCCCATCCCGTCGCCGTTGGAGTCGGCGAAGCTGCGGACGTAGACCTGGTAGACGACCGCGGAACGCCACCAGTCGTCGTCGGAGGTCAGCGGCGTGGGGTTGCTGACGGTCATCGGAGGTGGTTCCCCGTTCTGTGACGCGCGGGACAGCACACCCGGCGCGGTGCGGGTGGAAGGCGCGGTCTGAGCAGGATGCCGCCCGGGTGCTGCAAGAGTCAAGCATTTCTTGCGCAAGGAATGGCCCGGGTCGCGCCGCGCGAGTGCCCACGGCCGGTCCGCCGGGGCCCGGGCGGGGCGCCAACGGCGGCGGGCGGTCAGGCGGGGACGGCGAGCGCGGGCGGCGCGGGGCGCTGGCGGCCCGGGGCGCCGCCGCCGGCCGGGCGGGTGCCGTCGGCCGGGGCGACCGCGGTGGAGCCGCGCACCACCAGCTCGGGCCGGAACACGTACTCCGAGTGCGGGGCGGCGTGCCCGTTGATCTCGTCGACCAGGGCCCGGACGGCGGCGACCGCCATCGCGGCCACCGGCTGGCGCATGGTGGTCAGCGGCGGGTCCGTGAAGGCCATCAGCGGGGAGTCGTCGTAGCCGACCACCGAGAGGTCGGTCGGCACCGACAGGCCGCGCTGCCGGGCGGCCCGGATCGCGCCGAGCGCCATCAGGTCCGAGCCGCAGACGATGCCGGTGACGCCCCGGTCCAGCAGGCGCGCGGCGGCTGCCTCGCCACCCTCCACACCGAACAGGGAGAGCTCGGCCAGCTCGCCGAGATCCGCCTCGGCCGCGCCGGCCAGCCGGCCCATCGCGGCCCGGAAGCCGGCCACCCGCCGCTGCACCGGCACGAACCGGTCCGGGCCGGTGATCAGGCCGATGCGGCGGTGCCCGAGCGCCACCAGGTGGGCCACGGCCAGTTCGGTGGCCTCGCCGTCGTCGCAGGAGACGAAGGGGGCGGGGATGCCCGGCGCGTACCCGTTGATCATGACGATGGGCAGCGGACGGGCGATCAGGGCGCGGTACCGGTCGTGGTTGGCGGCGGTGTCGGCGTGCAGGCCGGAGACGAAGACGATCCCGGAGACCTGCCGGTCCAGCAGCATCTCGACGTACTCGTCCTCGGTGACCCCGCCCGGCGTCTGCGTGCACAGCACCGGGGTGAACCCGCTCTGCGCCAGCGTCGACTCGATCACCTGGGCGAAGGCGGGGAAGATCGGGTTGTCCAGTTCGGGCACCACCAGGCCCACCAGGCCGGCGCTGCGCTTGCGTAGCCGGGCGGGGCGCTCGTAGCCGAGCACGTCGAGGGCGGTCAGGACGGCCTGCCGGGTCTCGGGGGCCACGCCCGGGCGGTCGTTGAGCACCCGCGACACCGTGGCCTCGCTGACTTCGGCCTGCTGGGCGATGTCGGACAGTCGAGCGCGCATGGCCCGCACTTTAGCTCACGAGCAAGATCTTGCGTACACTCCTGCAAGCCCTTCCATTCTCTGAAACCCCTTGCTAACGTCCCCGCAACACGCGAGAGCAGCGGCGCAGCACATCGGGCGCCGGTTTGGCAAGAAATTTACAGAGGTTTCCACTGGCGGGTCGCCCTCCCCCGCGGGCCGCCATGACGACAGGAGTACCGATGCGCATCCGTACCGCGGGTGTGGTCGCCGTCCTCGGCCTGGCGCTCGCCGCCTCCGGCTGCGGCAGCGACAGCAGCGACGAGCCGGCCGCGAAGGAATCCACCAAGGCCGCCGCCGGCGGCAAGCTGGTGATCTGGGCCGACGACAAGCGCACCGCCGCCCTCAAGCCGTTCGCCGAGAAGTTCGGCCAGGAGAACGGCGTCACGGTCGAGGTCCAGGCCGTCTCCAAGGACCTCCAGACCAACTTCGTCACCGCCTCGCAGCAGGGCAGCGGCCCGGACGTCGTGGTCGGCGCGCACGACTGGATCGGCAACCTCGTCCAGAACGGCGCCATCGACCCGGTGCAGCTCGCCGCCGAGCAGAAGAGCGGCTTCAACTCCACCGCCGTCAAGGCCGTGACCTTCAACGGCCAGCTCTACGGCGTGCCCTACGCCATGGAGAACCTGGCGCTGATCCGCAACACCGAGCTGGCCCCCGAGGCACCGAAGACGATCGAGGACCTGGTCGCCGCCGGCAAGAAGCTCAAGGCCGAGAAGAAGGCCAGCGAGATCCTCTGCCTCCAGTCCGGCCAGAACGGCGACGCGTACCACATCTACCCGCTCTACACCTCCGGTGGCGGGTACCTCTTCGGCACGGGCGCCAACGGCGACTACGACCCGAAGGACCTGGGCGTCGGCAAGCCGGAGTCGATCGAGGCGTTCAAGAAGATCGCCAAGCTCGGTGAGAAGGGCGAGGGCGCGCTGAAGCGGTCGATCACCGCCGAGAACTCGATCGCCACCTTCACCGGCAAGAAGTGCGCCTACCTGGTCTCCGGCCCGTGGGCCGTCGCGGACGCCAAGAAGGCCAACATCAAGTACGACATCTCCCCGGTCCCCGGCTTCGCCGGTGGCAAGGAGGCCCAGCCGTTCGTGGGCGTCCAGGCGTTCTACGTGGCGTCGAAGGGCAAGAACAAGGCCCTGGCCCAGGAGTTCGTGGCCAACCACGTCACCACCCCCGAGCTGGCCGTGGCGCTCTACAACGCCGAGCCCCGTCCGCCGGCGCTGACCGCCGCGCTGGACCAGGTCAAGGGCACCGACCCGGACCTGGCCAAGTTCCAGGAGGCCGGCAAGAACGGTCAGGTGCTCCCGGCGATCCCCGCCATGGCCACCATCTGGGACCCGTTCGGTAAGGCCGAGGCCGCCATCATCGGCGGCGCCGACCCGACCAAGACGATCACCGCGGCCGGCAAGACCATCTCCGGCCAGATCAAGTAATGAGCACGTCGCTGTCCGGCCCGGGACCTGCCACACAGGACCCGGGCCGGGAGCCCGTCGGCTCCGGGCTCCCGCGCCCGTCCCGCACCGCGCGGCACCACGCGCCGATCACCGCGACCGGTCTGCTCGTCAAGGTGATCCTGCTCGGCCTGACCGCGGGGATCGCGATCTGGGCGGCCTTCCCGCTCGTCGAGGCGGAGAAGTGGATCGGGCTGGCAGTCCTGGCCGCCACCACCGCCGGGCTGTTCTACCTCTACCTGACCCGGCGGCACATCCCGGCGAAGTACCTGGTCCCCGGCACGCTCTTCCTGATCGCGTTCCAGGTGGTCCCGGTGCTCTACACGGCGAGCACCGCCTTCACGAACTTCGGCGACGGTCACCGCGGCACCAAGGACGAGGCCGTCGTCGCCATCCAGACCGCCTCGGTCAAGCAGGTGCCCGGCTCCACCGAGTACGCCCTGTCGATCGCCACCAAGGGCGACCCGGCGACCGGGCCGCTCGTCTTCCTGGTCTCCGACCCGGCCACCGGCGTGGTCTCGGCCGGCGACAGCGGGGGGCTGCGCCAGCTCGACGCCGGCCAGGTCACCGTCGCGCCCGGCGGCAAGGTCACCGCCGCCGAGGGCTACACCGTGCTCAACTTCGGTCAGGCCAGCGCGCGTAGCCAGGAGATCACCGACCTGGTGGTGCCGACCTCCGGGGGCGCGCTGCGCTCCGCCGGCCTGTCCCGCGCCTACGAGGGCAGGGCGGTCCGGGCGTACGACGCCGGCTGCGACTGCATCCGGGACACCGAGACCGGCAAGACCTGGACGGCGGACGAGGAGACCGGCGCCTTCGTCGCCGCCGACGGCGAGCGGCTGGCCCAGGGCTGGAAGGTCACCGTCGGGCTGGAGAACTTCTCCCGGGTGCTCACCGACCCGGCCATCTCCGGGCCGTTCTTCGGCACCCTGCTGTGGAACTTCGCCTTCGCCATCGCCTCGACCGGCGGCACGTTCCTGCTGGGCATGTTCATCGCCCTGGCGCTGCACTCGCCCCGGATGCGGGGCACCAACCTCTACCGGGTCCTGCTGATCCTGCCGTACGCCATGCCGTCCTTCGCGATGCTGCTGGTCTGGCGGGACATGTTCAACACGGACTTCGGCCTGATCAACAACCTGTTCGGGATCGGGGTGGACTGGTTCGGCCAGGAGTGGTCGGCCCGGATCGCGGTGATCCTGGTGCAGCTCTGGCTGGGCTACCCGTACATGTTCCTGGTCGCCACGGGCGCATTGCAGGCCATCCCGAAGGAGCTGACCGAGGCGACGTCGGTCGACGGCGCGTCGCCCTGGCAGTCGTTCCGGTCGGTCACCCTGCCGCTGCTGCTGGTCGCGCTCTCCCCGCTGCTGATCGCGTCGTTCGCGTACAACTTCAACAACTTCAACGCGATCTACCTGACCACCGAGGGTGGCCCCTTCCCGGCGGACAACCCGACCGCGGGGGCGACCGACCTGCTCATCACGTACACCTACCGGCTGGCCTTCGGCGCCCAGGGAGCCCAGTTCGGCCTGGCGGCCGCGGTGTCGATCTTCATCTTCACCATCGTCGCGGTGGTCTCGGCGGTGAGCTTCCGGCGCACCCGCAAGCAGGAGGAGGTGTACTCGTGACCTCGCTGCACGGCACTTCGGTCGCGGGCGGCGGCACCGGCGCCGCCCCGGCCGGCAACCGCACCGCGGGCCGGGGCCGCAACCGGTGGTTCGCCCAGGTCGGCTGGCGCCACCTCGTCGGCGTGCTGGCCGTCGCGTTCAGCCTCTTCCCGATCCTGTTCGTGCTCTCCGCCGCGCTCAACCCGCTCGGCACGCTCTCCTCGACCGAGCTGGTGCCGACCGGCGCGTCCTTCGACAACTTCGTGGACCTGTTCGACCGCACGGCGTTCGAATGGTGGTTCTTCAACTCGCTGCTGATCGCCGGGGTGGCCTCGTTCGCGTCGGTGTTCCTGTCGGCGCTGGCGGCGTACGCCTTCTCGCGGATGCGGTTCTCCGGGCGGCGCGTCGGGCTGCTGTCGCTCCTGCTGATCCAGATGTTCCCGCAGTTCCTGGCGATCGTGGCGATCTTCCTGATCTTCACCACGATCACCGACCTGTGGCCGGCGATCGGCTTCAACACGCCGTGGGGCCTGCTGCTGCTCTACCTGGGCGGCGCGCTCGGCGTGAACACCTGGCTGATGAAGGGCTTCTTCGACACGCTCCCCCGGGAGCTGGACGAGTCGGCCACGATGGACGGCGCCACGCACGCCCAGGTCTTCTTCCGGATCATGCTGCCGCTGGTCGCCCCGATCCTGGCGGTGACCGGCCTGCTCGCCTTCATCGGCACCATCAACGAGTTCCTGATGGCGAACGTCTTCCTGACCAACAGCGAGTCCAAGACCCTCGCGGTCGGCATGTTCGGCCTGGTGGCCGGGGAGCGGAACAACAACTTCGGCATCTTCGCGGCGGGCACCCTGCTCACCGCCATACCCACGGTGCTGGTCTTCCAACTGGTCCAGCGCTACATCGTCTCCGGCCTCACCGCCGGAGCTGTCAAAGGCTGAGCCTCCTCGGCTCACCGCTGCGGCAAGGGCGTCGGCGTCCGACGTACACCGGAGCAGTCGCGGGTCGACCGCCGCGGTCGGGAAACCGGCCGCGGCTGGTGGCCCCTTTCTCTCCCCGTCCGATCGACGCGAAAGGCACCGCCATGTCCCTGTTGCCGCACCACGACGGATCCGCCCTGTACGTCCCCGAGCAGGAGCCCTCGCTCGGCGACACCGTCGACGTCTTCGTCCGGGTGCCGGCCGGCGCCGACGTCCGCCAGGTGCACGTGCGCACCACCGGCGACGGTGAGCCCCGGTTCACCGAGGCGGTCGTCGACCGCACCGACGGCGACGACGTCTGGTGGCGGGTCCCGGTCGAGGCCCGCAACCCGGTCAGCAACTACCGGTTCATGCTCACCGGCCGCCGCGGCTACCGCTGGCTGAACGCCGCCGGCGTGGCGCACCACGACGTGCCGGACAACGGCGACTTCAAGCTGGTCACCCACGCCCCGCCGCCGGCCTGGGCCCGGGACGCGGTGATCTACCAGATCTTCCCGGACCGGTTCGCCCGCTCCGCCGCCGCCGACGGGCGCGACCTGCCGGACTGGGCGATCCCGTGCGACTGGGACACCCCGGTGATCGGGCGCGGCCCGGAGACCCCCTACCAGTTCTACGGCGGCGACCTGGACGGCGTCACCGGGCGGCTGGACCACCTGGACCGGCTCGGCGTGAACACCGTCTACCTGACGCCGATCTTCCCGGCCCGCTCCAACCACCGCTACGACGCGTCCAGCTTCGACACCGTCGATCCGCTGCTCGGCGGGAACGCCGCGCTGGCCCGGCTCGCCGACGCCGTACGCGCCCGGGGCTGGCGGCTGCTCGGCGACATCACCAGCAACCACACCGGCGACGCGCACGAGTGGTTCACCCGGGCCGCCTCGGACGTGTCCGCGCCGGAGCGGGAGCTGTACTACTTCGACGAGGTGACCGGCTTCGACAACTCCAGCTCGGCGCGTCTGACGCCGCGCGGCGACCTGGAGCTGTCGTACGAGTCCTGGAACGGGGTCAAGTCGCTGCCGAAGCTGAACTGGGGCAGCGCCGAGCTGCGCCGGCGCTTCGCGACCGCCGAGGACTCGCTGCTGCGCCGCTGGCTGCGCCCGCCGTACGGGCTGGACGGCTGGCGGGTGGACGTGGCGAACATGACCGGGCGGCGGGGCGCCGACGCGTACACCCACGAGGTGGCGGCGCTGCTGCGCCGGGTGGTCGCCGAGACCCGGGCCGACGGCCTGCTGCTGGCCGAGCACGGCCACGACCACACCGGCGACCTGGACCGCGACGGCTGGCACGGGACGATGAACTACGTCGGCTTCACCGACCCCGTCTGGTCCTGGCTGCGGCACGGCGACGACCCGCTGCCGAACTTTCTCGGCACCCCGGGCGGGGTGCTGCGGCGGGACGCCGACGCCGTGCTGGCCACCATGAACGCCTACCGGTCGCTGGTCTCGTGGCGGTCGTACACGCACTCGTGGCAGCTGCTCGGCTCGCACGACTCGGCCCGGATCCGCACCGTGGTCGGCGACGCCGCGCGACAGGAGGTCGCCGCCGGTCTGCTCGCCACCATGCCGGGCACCCCGGTGATCTTCGCCGGCGACGAGCTGGGCCTGACCGGCACCAACGGGGAGGGCTCCCGAACCCCGATGCCGTGGCACCGGCCCGATACCTGGGACGAGTCGACGTTCGCCGGCTACCGGGCGCTGGTCGCGCTGCGCCGTGCCGAGCCCGCGCTGCGCCACGGCGGCCTGCGCTGGCTGCACCACGACGCGGACACCCTGGTCTTCCTGCGGGAGGCGGCGACCGGCACCGTGCTGGTGCTGGCCCGCCGGGCCGCCGGCGCTCCGGTCCGCCTGGCCGGGCTGCGGGCGGCGGAGAACGTCTACGGCGGCGCCCCCGCACTCCGCCCCGATCCGGACGGCACGGTCACCCTGCCCGCCGACGGCCCCACCTTCCAGGCCTGGCGCCTCCCCTGACCCGGGGCCGCCCGCGCCCCGCCCTGCCCTGTGCTCGCCGCCGGGGCGGGGCGGGGCCGGGTGGGGTAGGGGTCGGTCAGGAGGCGAGGAGGGCGCGGACGCCGGCGAGGTAGGTGGCGCGGTCCGGGCGGCCGGTGAGGAGCCGCTGGAGGAACCAGCCGGGAACCAGGCCGAACAGGGCTGCCGCGACGGCCTCCGGGTCGGCGTCCGCGGCCACCTCGCCGGTGCGCTGGGCGCGCCGGACGAGCGCCTCGAAGTGGCGGCGGATGTCGTCGTACTTGCCGGCGACGAACGCGGCCAGCGCCGGGTCCCGCTGCGCCTCGCCCCAGACCTGGATCGCGATCCGCAGCACGCCGTCGTCGCCGAGCTGCATCTCCACGTACGCCAGCGCGCGGTCGAGCGCCTCGACCAGGGGGAGCGGTGGCTCCTGCCGGAGCACCTCGTCGAGCACGACCTCGGCTCCGCCGACCGCGTCCTCGGCGATCGCGTTGATCAGATCCGCCTTGCTCGGGAAGTAGCGGTAGACGGCGCCCACCGAGAGGCCCGCCTCGGCGATCACGTCCTGCATCGTCGTGCGGTGGAAGCCTTCCCGCAGGAAGCACCGGCGGGCCGCGTCGACGATCTGGCGGCGGCGGGCGGCGAGGTGTTCCGGGGAGACGCGTGGCACGGGATACATCGTAAAGCGAACGTTCGTTCTTGACAGTCGGCCAAGGAGGGGAGGAGCCTGGATCCATAAGAGAATGAGCGTTCGTTTTAGGAGTTCATCATGTCGACCCGCACCCGGCCACCCCTGTCGGTCGCCCTCGGCGTCGCCGCCCTGGCGGCCGTCCTGGTGGCGCTGCTCGTACCCCTCTTCTCCGCTCCGGTGGTCAACCTGGCGCCGCGCGACCTGCCCGTCGCCGTCGCGGGCCCGACGCCCGCCGCCGACGGCCTCGCCGCCCGGCTCGTCGCCGCCCGGCCCGGAGCCTTCGACGTGACCACCCTGCCGGACGCCGCGGCCGCCGACCGGGCGCTGCGCGACCGGCAGGTGTACGCGGCCTTCGTCGCCGGCCCCGAGGGCGTCTCCCTGCACACCGCGCCGGCCGCCAGCCCGACGGTCGCCGCGCTGCTCACCGAGGCGGCGGCCCAGCTCTCCGCCGGCCACTCGGTGCCGGTGGTCGAGGTGGTGCCCGCCGACCCGGACGATCCGCGGGGCGCCGGATTCGCGGCCGGCTTCCTGCCGTTCGCGATGGCGAGCGTGCTGGCCGGCGCGCTGCTGACCCTCGCCGTCGCCAACCGGGCCGCCCGGCTGCTCGGCCTGGTGGTCTTCGCCGTCCTCGCCGGGGGTGTCGGCGCGGCCGTGCTGCACGGCTGGCTCGGCGTGCTCGGCGGCGACCCGCTCGCCGAGGCGGCGGCGGTCGGGCTCTTCGCGCTGGCCGGCGCGGCCACGGTGGCGGGCCTCGGGGCGTTGCTCGGCCGGCCGGGCATCGGCCTGGGCGCGCTGCTGGTCTTCCTGGTCGGCAACCCGCTCTCGGGAGTCAGCGCGGCACCCGAGCTGCTGCCGCAGCCGTGGGGCGCGGTTGGTCAGTTCCTGCCGGTGGGTGCCGGCGGCACCCTGCTGCGCTCGGTGACCTTCTTCGACGGCGCCGGGTCCGGCCGGTCGCTCGCCGTGCTGGCCGGGTACGCGCTGGTCGGGCTGCTGCTGGTGGCGGTGTCGCGCCGCCCGGCCGACGCCGCCGTGGCCGCCGGGTCGTCCCGCCCGGCCGACGCCGCCGTGACCGGGCCGTCGCGCCCGGCCGACTCGAAGGCGGCGACCGACATGCGTTGATCCCGCCCCGCTACTACGATCCGTCGTTGATGGGGGAGGATGTGCGGGTGGAAGCTCTCAGACTGATACTGCGCTACATCCATCTGATCGGTTTCGCCCTGCTGCTCGGCGGCGCGATCGTCCAGTACGTCAGCGGCAAGCTGCGGATCAACCCGGCCATGCTCTGGGGAGCCGTGATCATGCTGCTGACCGGCATCGGCCTCTCCGCGCCGCTGCGCGAGGGCGACGAGCCGGACCCGGCCAAACTTGTTACCAAGTTGGTGCTCGCCCTGCTGATCTTCGTCATGGTCTTCTTTTCCCGGAAGCGCGACGTGGTCAGCCGCGGCCACTTCCTTGCGATCGTCGGGTTGACCCTGGTCAACGCGGCGGTGGCGGTCTTCTGGCGGTAACGTCTCCGCCAAGGGCTGACCAGGAAAAACGGACGTTTCCGCGATGTCCCGGCGCCCACCTACCAGCACTCAGAGTGATCTGCCCCACCTAAGGGTTACGTAGGGGTAACAAGCGCTCAACGTTCGTGCACGATTGTCGGCCGGTGGGTGGGCGCGGGCGTACGCTCCCGTCCGTAACGTGGGACGCCGGCGGCGCAGCGCAGCCGGCTCATAGGGCTGCCACCGTGCAGGACGCGGTGTGCAATGGGAAGGAGACGTCTTGCGCTCGGTGCGTGGGATGCGGATTGCCTCGGTCTTCGCGGTGGGTGGGCTCGTGCTGAGCGCCGCCGCGTGCGGTGAGGCTCCCGACGACAGCAACAACGCCGGCAGCGGCGACAAGAAGTACAGCGCCTGCATGGTGACGGACGTCGGCGGCATCGACGACAAGTCGTTCAACACCTCGGCGTGGCAGGGCCTCGAGGCCGCCAAGAAGGCCAACGACAACATCGACATCAAGTACGTCGCGTCGAAGGCCGAGGCCGACTACGAGGTCAACCTGACCCAGTACGTCAACCAGAAGTGCGACTTCATCCTGGCCGTCGGCGGCCTGATGGGTGACGCCACCTCCAAGATCGCCAAGGCGAACCCGAACCAGCAGTTCGGCATCGTCGACGCGAAGCTGCCGGAGAGCAACGTCTACCCGATGCAGTTCGACACCGCCCAGGCCGGCTTCCTCGCCGGTTACCTGGCCGCCGGCATGACCAAGAGCGGCACGGTGGGCACCTACGGCGGCCTGCCGATCCCGCCGGTCACCATCTTCATGGACGGGTACGTCGACGGCGTCGCCCACTACAACAAGACGAAGAGCAAGACCGTCAAGGTCGTCGGCTGGGACAAGGCCGCCCAGAAGGGCTCCTTCACCAACGACTTCGTCAAGCAGGACGAGGGCAAGAAGGTCAGCGACGCGCTGTTCGCCCAGGGCGCCGACATCATCATGCCGGTCGCCGGCGGCTCGGGCCTCGGCACCACCGGCGCGGCGAAGGCGTCGGGCGGCAAGTACAACACCATCTGGGTGGACGTCGACGGCTGCGAGAGCACCCCGGACTGCGCGGCCATCATCACCACGGTCGAGAAGAACATCCCGGAGGCCGTCAAGGAGGCCGTCGTCAAGGCCGCCAACGGCGAGAAGCTCTCGCACGACCCGGGCTACCTGGGCAACCTCGCCAACAACGGCGTCGGGCTCGCCCCGTACCACGAGTTCGACAGCAAGGTCCCGGCCGAGCTGAAGGCGGAGATCGACAAGCTGAAGGCGGACATCGCCGCCGGCACCGTCACCGTCACCTCCGCAGCCCAGCCGAAGTGAGGCACCGCCGGCCCACCCCGGTGAGACGATCACCGGGATAGGGGCCGGCGAGCGGTACAGCACGACGTTCCGGCCGTCCCGGCGTCGCGGGGAACCCCCACGGCGCCGGGGCGGCCGATCCGCTCCACCCCCGACGGCGGCCCCGCGCCGCGAGCGGTCCCCCGGCAGCTACGCTGCACCATCGCTTCGCACTCCAGGAGGTTGCGCTGAGACTCGAACTGCGCGGCATCACCAAGCGGTTCGGTGATCTGGTCGCCAACGACCACATCGACCTGACGGTGGAGCCTGGAGAGATCCACGCCCTGCTCGGCGAGAACGGCGCGGGCAAGTCGACCCTGATGAACGTGCTCTACGGGCTCTACCAGCCCGACGAGGGCGAGATCCTGGTCGACGGCGAGCCGTTGAAGCTGCGGGGGCCGTCCGACGCGATCGCGGCCGGGATCGGCATGGTGCACCAGCACTTCATGCTGGTGCCGGTCTTCACCGTCGCCGAGAACATCATGCTCGGCGCCGAGCAGGTCCGGGGCGGCATCGCCGGCTTCCTGGACCGGCGGCGGGCCCGGCGCGAGGTCGCCGAGGTCTCCGAGCGCTACAACCTGCGGGTCGACCCGGACGCGGTGATCGAGGACCTGCCGGTCGGCATCCAGCAGCGGGTGGAGATCGTCAAGGCGCTCACCCGCGACGTCGACCTGCTCATCCTCGACGAGCCGACGGCGGTGCTCACCCCGCAGGAGACCGAGGAACTGCTCACCGTCATGCGGTCGCTCAAGGCCGCCGGCAAGTCGATCGTCTTCATCACGCACAAGCTGGGCGAGGTCAAGGCGATCGCCGACCGGATCACCGTCATCCGGCGCGGGAAGACCGTCGGCACCGCCTCGCCCGAGGCCAGCCGGGACGAACTGGCCGCGCTCATGGTCGGCCGCAGCGTCCGGCTCACCGTGGAGAAGGAGCCGGCCACCCCCGGCAAGCCGATCCTGGAGGTCGCCGGCCTGGTCGTCGACGACGACCGGCATATCCGGGCGGTCGACGGGGTCGACCTGACCGTACGCGCGGGCGAGGTGCTCGGCGTGGCGGGTGTGCAGGGCAACGGTCAGACCGAGCTGATCGAGGCGATCATGGGGCTGCGCCCGACGCTCGCCGGCACGATCACGCTCGACGGGCAGCAGGTCAACGGCTGGTCGACCAAGAAGGTGCTCCGCGCCGGCGTCGGCTACGTGCCGGAGGACCGCAGCGTCGACGGCGTGGTCAAGGAGTTCTCCGTCGCGGAGAACCTGGTGCTCGACATCTACGACCGGCCGCCCTTCGGCAAGGGCCTGGCGCTCAGGCCGGACGCCATCGCGAAGTCGGCGAAGGAGCGGATCGCGCAGTTCGACGTCCGCACCTCCTCGGCCGACGCGCCGGTCGGCACCCTCTCGGGCGGCAACCAGCAGAAGGTGATCGTGGCCCGGGAGCTGTCCCGGCCGCTGAAGCTCTTCATCGCCGCCCAGCCGACCCGGGGCGTCGACGTCGGGTCCATCGAGTTCATCCACAGCCGGGTCATCCGCGAGCGGGACGTCGGCACCGCCGTCATGGTGGTCTCCAGCGAACTCGACGAGGTGATCGGCCTGGCCGACCGGATCGCCGTGATGTACCGCGGCCGGATCATCGGCATCGTCGGCCCGGACACCCCCCGGGAGGAGATCGGCCTGCTGATGGCCGGCATCACCCCCGACGCGGCGCCCGCCGCTGCCGAGGGCCCTGGTAGCGAGGACGAGGCATGACGAACCCGAACCCCCCGTCGGGCTCCCCGGACAAGGAGCCGGCGACCGAGGCGCAGGCCGCGCAGACCGCGCTCGGCAACACCGAACGCGCCGAGGCGGCCACCTCCCCGAAGCAGCCGGCCCCGGAGGCGAAGCCCTCGCTGGGGCGGCTGTTCCTGGACAACCTCTGGGCCGCCAACACCTTCACGGTGACCCTGCTGTCGCTGGTCCTGGCGATGGTCGTCGGCGCCGTGCTGATGATCGTCTCCGACCCCGAGGTGCTGGCCACCTACAGCTACATCACCGCCCGGCCGTCCGACGCGCTGAACGCGAGTTGGACGCTGGTCAGCGAGGCGTACGGCAACCTGTTCAAGGGCGCCGTCTTCGACCCCGAGGCGGTCGGCTTCCAGGCCGTGATGAGCCCGATCTCCGAGACGCTCACCTACACCGCGCCGCTGGTCTTCACCGGCCTGTCGGTGGCGCTGGCGTTCCGGGGCGGCCTGTTCAACATCGGTGCCCAGGGCCAGGCCACGATGGGCGTGATCATGGCCGCGCTGGCCGGCTTCCTGCTGCCGCTGCCACCCGGCCTGCACCTGCTCGTCGCGGTGCTCGCCGGTGCGCTCGGCGGGGCGATCTGGGGCTTCATCCCGGGCATCCTCAAGGCGCGCGCCGGCGCCCACGAGGTGATCAACACGATCATGCTCAACTACATCGCCATGTACTTCCTGACCTGGATCATCGTGCAGAACGGCATCCAGGACCCGAACCGTACGGACGCGATCAGCCGGCCGGTCGACCCGTCGGCCCAGCTGCCCCGGCTGCTCGGCGACGGGCTGCGGGTGCACGCCGGCATCATCCTGGCGGTGCTGGCCACCTGGGCCGTCTGGTGGCTGCTGAACCGCTCCACGCTCGGCTTCGAGTTGCGCGCGGTGGGCGCCAACCCGGACGCCGCGCGGACCGCCGGCATCAGCGTCACCCGGACGTACGTCCTGATCATGGTCTTCGCCGGGATCCTGGCCGGCCTCGGCGGCTCGAACATGGTGCTCGGCACCACCGCCAGCGCGCTGACCCCGCTGGTGGTTGCGCAGATCGGCTTCGACGGCATCCTGGTGGCGCTGCTCGGCCGGGTGAAGCCGTGGGGCGTGGCGCTGGCCGCGCTGCTCTTCGGCGCCCTCCAGGCCGGCGGCAACCGGATGCAGTCGTACTCGGGGATCTCGCTGGAGCTGGTCACCGTGCTCCAGGCGCTGATCGTCATCTTCATCGCCGCGCCGGCCCTGGTGAAGGCGATCTTCCAGCTCCGGGCCGCCCGCGCCGCCCGGTTGCAGACGAGCCTGGCGAAGGGCTGGTAACTCATGTCCACCATGGCTGTCGAAGACGTCGCCGTCGCCCCCGTCGACCTGGGATTCTGGACCCGCACCCGCAAGGTCGGCGCCGTGCTGCTCGGGCTCGGCCTGCTGGCGACGGTGCTGTTCGGGGCACTCGCCACCGGCGAGCAGGCCCGCTTCACCCTCAGCGAGGATGCCGCCGGCGCCGCGCTGAAGATCGACGGCACGCTCGGCGCGATCCTCTTCGGGATCGTCGCGGTGGCCGCCGGCGTCGCGATGCTCGCCGGGCTGCCGAAGCGCTGGTTCACCCTCGTGCTCGGCGTCGGCCTGGTCGGCTTCGTGCTGTCGTTCCTCTGCTGGCAGGTCTCGGCCGCGCCGAACGGGCAGAACTTCATGCCGCTGGTCAACATCGTCCGGGGCACGTTCTTCCTGGCCCTGCCGCTGATCTTCGGCGCGCTGGCCGGCGTGCTCTGCGAGCGCTCCGGCGTGGTCAACGTGGCCATCGAGGGGCAGTTGCTGATGGGCGCCTTCAGCGGCGCCCTGTTCGGCAGCCTCTCCGGCAACGTCTGGGTGGGCCTGGTCGCGGCGGCGCTCGGCGGCGCGTTCATCTCGCTGCTGCTGGCCGTGTTCTCGATCCGCTACCTGGTCGACCAGGTGGTCATGGGCATCGTGCTCAACCTGCTGGCGGTCGGCGTCACCGGCTTCCTCTACGAGCGGCTGATGCAGACCAACGCGCAGAAGTACAACAGCGCGCCCCGGTTCAGCAACTGGGAGATCCCGCTGCTGTCGGACATCCCGCTGATCGGGCCGGCGCTGTTCCGGGGCAACATCTTCCTCTACCTCGGCCTGCTGCTCGTGCTGGTCATCCACATCGCACTGTTCCGCACCCGGTGGGGCCTGCGGACCCGCTCGGTCGGCGAGCACCCGACCGCCGCCGACACGCTGGGCGTCCGGGTGCTCGGGCTGCGCTACCGCAACGTGCTGCTCGCCGGGGTGGTCGCCGGCATCGGCGGCGCCTCGTACACGCTGGCGCTCTACTCGTTCACCAAGAACATGATCGGCGGCAAGGGCTTCATCGCCCTGGCCGCGCTGATCTTCGGCCGGTGGAGCCCGACGGGAGCGCTGCTCGCGGCGCTCTTCTTCGGCTTCGCCGACCAGCTCGCCACCTACCTGGGCGCGATCAACAGCGCCATCCCGAGCCAGTTCCTGGCCATGCTGCCCTACCTGGCGACGATCCTCGCGGTGGCCGGTCTGGTCGGCCGGGTCCGGGCGCCGGCCGCCGACGGCAAGCCGTACATCAAGGGCTGACGGGGGAGCACGACATGGAGATCGACTGGGAGCGGCTGCGGGCCGCCGCCACGGACGTGATGCGGCACGCGTACGTGCCGTACTCGAAGTTCCCCGTCGGGGCGGCCGCCCTGGTCGACGACGGCCGCGTGGTGGTCGGCTGCAACGTGGAGAACGCCGCGTACGGCGTGGTGCTCTGCGCCGAGTGCGGCGTGGTCTCCTCGCTGCACGCCACCGGCGGCGGCCGGATCGTGGCCCTGTCCTGCGTCGACGCCACCGGCGAGCCGCTGATGCCGTGCGGCCGGTGCCGCCAGCTGCTGTGGGAGCAGGGCGGCCCGGAGTGCCTGATCGAGGCCAAGGGCGGCCCGCTGCGGATGGCCGAGCTGCTGCCGCACGCCTTCGACGTGGCCGACCTCGAGGCGGTTACCGGGGAGGCGCCGGTGCCGGTGGTGCCGGAGCGGCTGGCGGCCTGGCGCGGCCGGGGCACGGTCTTCGTGCACCCCGACCTGTCCGCCGGCCAGCAGGTCTGGACGGCCTACTGGGAGCGGTCCGCGGGGGACAGCGAGGGCGCCGAGACCGGCGTGCTGGAGGAGGGCCCGAGCTGGGACGACCCGGCGGAGGCGATCGCCTGGGGGCACGCCCGCACGCCCCGGGTCGTGGTCGTGGACGCCTCCGGCACGATCTTCTGGGCCGGCGAGGGCGAGCCGCCGATGGAGATCCCGATCCGCTGGGGTGGTTGAGCTCAAGGCCGGCTGGAGCCTGCCGTGCCCGGCTCCGGGCGGTCAGGCTTGATCCCTCCGCCGGGCACGGCAGGCCCCAGCCGTCGGTGGTCGCGGTTCGCGGATCGGTATCTGCATACGACTAGGAAGATCTTTGTGATGAGTGGTTTTGCGGCGGTTGATGTCATCCGGGTGAAGCGCGACGGGGGTGTGCTCTCCGACGCGCAGATCGACTGGGTGGTGGATGCGTACACCCGGGGGCTGGTCGCCGACGAGCAGATGTCGGCGTTGGCCATGGCGATCCTGCTGCGCGGCATGACCGCGCCGGAGATCGCCCGGTGGACCGCCGCGATGATCGCCAGCGGGGAGCGGCTCGACCTCTCCGCCGTCGACCGGCCGACCGTCGACAAGCACTCCACCGGCGGCGTCGGCGACAAGATCACCCTCCCGCTGACCCCGTTGGTGGCGGCGTGCGGCGCGGCCGTGCCGCAGCTCAGCGGCCGTGGCCTCGGCCACACCGGCGGCACGCTCGACAAGCTGGAGTCCATCCCCGGCTGGCGGGCGGCGCTGCGCAACGACGAGTTCATCGCCCAGCTCCGGGACGTGGGCGCGGTGATCTGCGCGGCCGGCGCGGGGCTCGCCCCGGCCGACCGCAAGCTGTACGCGCTGCGCGACGTGACCGGCACCGTCGAGGCCATCCCGCTGATCGCCAGCTCGATCATGAGCAAGAAGATCGCCGAGGGCACCGGGGCACTGGTGCTCGACGTGAAGGTCGGCTCCGGCGCGTTCATGAAGTCCGTCGAACACGCCCGCGAGCTGGCCCGGACGATGGTGGAGCTGGGCGGTGCGCACGGCGTGCGGACCGTCGCGCTGCTCACCGACATGTCGACCCCGCTCGGCCTGGCCATCGGCAACGCCGTCGAGGTGACCGAGTCGGTCGAGGTGCTGGCCGGGGGCGGCCCCGCCGACGTGGTCGAGCTGACCCTGGCGCTGGCCCGGGAGATGCTCGACGCGGCCGGGCTGCCGGACGCCGACCCGGAGGCCGCGCTGCGCGACGGCCGGGCGATGGACTCCTGGCGCGCGATGATCCGCGCCCAGGGCGGCGACCCGGACGCCCCGATGCCGACCGCGAACGAGGTCGAGGTGGTCCGCGCGGACGCGGACGGCTTCGTCGCCTCGGTCGACGCGTACGCCATGGGGGTGGCCGCCTGGCGGCTCGGCGCCGGACGGGCCCGCAAGGAGGACCCGGTCAGCGTGCCGGCGGGGGTGGTGCTGCACAAGCGGCCCGGCGACCCGGTGCGGGCCGGCGACCCCCTCTACGAGCTGCGCGCGGAGCACGCCGCCCGGATCCCGGCGGCGCGGGACGACGCCGCGCGGGCGGTGCGGATCTCGCCGACCGCGCCCGCCGCGACGCCGTTGGTCATCGAGCGCGTCGGCTGAGCGGGGCGGTCGCCGGGGCGGCATGGTGCCGGCCGGCTCGGAGCGCTATCCTCCCTGGCCAGGGGGACAACCGGCGCCGAGTCGTCGCGAGCAGACAGGACATTTCCGCCGTGACCGTACCTGCCCCCGATCCACGGGAGGTGCGTGAGGCGAGCCTGGACGAGTTGTCCCGGCTGCGTCTCCCGCTGCCGCCACCCCAGTTCCCGCTCGTGTGGGAGCCCGGCGACCAGATCGAACTGCGACCCACCGCGGAGATCGAGGCCCGGATCGCCGTGCTGCACCTGATCCTCGCGCGCTGCTTCGGGATGCCGCCGCAGGCCGCGATGAGCTGGCTGCTCACCTCGCACCTGGTCGAGATGGTCACGCCGCCGGAGTTCCAGTTCGTGACCGGCGGCAAGGGCGACCACCGGTCGTTCGTGCTGCACCACGACGCGCTCTTCGCGCTGGCCTGGGTGCTCGGCCTGACCAAGCAGCTCGATCCGACCCTGCCCGTGGACGAGCGGCTGGTGGAGCGGATGCCGCACATCCCCGGCGGGGAGACCTTCGGCCAGTGGCGTGCCCGGATCCTCGCGGCCCCGCAGCACCCCGCCGACGCGGCCGCGCTGCTCGACCTGCACTACTGCCTCGACTGGGCGTACCTGGAGACGGAGCGGGCCGGCCGCACGCCGCCCGGCCTGGTCGACGCCAACGCCATCGGCCAGCGCCGGTGGGCGCTGGAGTGGGCGGTGATCCTTCGGGGGCCCTACCACGACGAGCCCCCGGGCTGGGAAGAGGTCGACCTCTCCACCTGACCGGACGGACTGAGGTGTAAGGAAGGGCACCTTACTAACGCCTGAGGTAGAGGAAGGGTCCCTTCCTTACACCTCAGCGGGGGGCTGGCCGCCAGACGGTGAGGTCCACCGCGACGGTCACCCGGACCGGCTCGGGCAGCGCGGCGACGCGGGCGGCGAGCCCGGCCGGGTCGGTGTGCCACGCGCTCGGCCCCATCCCGATCAGCGTCGCGACCTCCGGCCCGGTCAACGCCAGCTCCCGCCGGTGCCCGGTCGACGCCACCTGCGCGAAGCGCCCGCCCAGGCTCTCGGCGACCCGGTCCGCCTTGGCCGGGTCCACCCGGAGCAGGCCGAGCGCGCCGACCAGCTCGGCGAGGTGGTCCTCGGCCGGCGTCACCACCAGCAGGGACCCGGCCGGGTCGAGGACCCGGTGGAACTCCGCGCCGTTGCGCGGGGCGAAGACGTTCAGCAGCAACGCGGTGCCGGCGTCGGCCAGCGGCAGCCGCTGCCAGGTGTCGGCCAGCGCCGCCGCCGCGCGGGGATGCGCCCGCGCCGCCCGGCGCAGTGCCGGCTTCGACACGTCCAGGGCCAGGCCCACCGCGTCCGGCAGCGCCGCCAGCACCGCCGCGAGGTGCCGGCCGGTCCCCGCCCCGGCGTCCACCACCAGGGGGTACGCCTTGGGCCGCGCCGGGCGGACCCGGTCCGCGGCCTCGGTGGCGGCGGTGGCGAGCGCGGTCGAGATCAGGTCGTAGTGGCCGGCGGCCAGGAAGTCGGCGCGGGCGGCCACCATCTCGGCGGTGTCCCCGGTGTGCGGGGCGCGGCCGGCGAGCAGGTTGACGTAGCCCTGCCGGGCGACGTCGAAGCTGTGCCGGCGCGGGCAGCGCAGCGCGGTGGCGGTGCCGGCGGCGGCCTCCGCCAGCGGCTCGGCGCAGACCGGGCAGCGGAGCCGGTCGACGATGCGGGGGTCCACGTCAGGCGTCCAGGTAGGTCAGCACCGCGCGTACCCGCCGGTGGTCGTCGTCGCAGTCGCGCAGGTCGAGCTTCGTGAAGATCGAGTTGATGTGTTTGCTGACCGCCTTCTCGGTGACCACCAGGCGCTGCGCGATCGCGCCGTTGGAGCGTCCCTCGGCCATCAGCGCCAGCACCTCGTGCTCGCGCGGGGTGAGCCGGCCCAGCGGCGCGGCGTGGGCTGGCCGGGCGAGCAGCTGCGAGACCACCTCGGGGTCCATCGCCATGCCGCCCCCGGCCACCCGGTGCACCGCGGCGACGAACTGCGCCACGTCGGCCACCCGGTCCTTGAGCAGGTAGCCCACCGCGCCCGCGCCGTCGGAGAGCAGCTCCCGGGCGTAGAGCTGCTCGACGTACTGGGAGAGGACCAGCACCGGCAGGCCGGGCACCCGGGCTCGGGCGGCCAGCGCCGCCCGCAGCCCCTCGTCGGTGTGCCCGGGCGGCAGCCGGACGTCCACCACGGCTACGTCGGGGCGGTGCTCCAGCAGGGCGGCGAGCAGGTCGTCACCGGTCTCCACGGCGGCCACCACCTCGTCGCCGTACGCGGTGAAGAGCCGGATCAGCCCGTCGCGCAGCAGCACCAGGTCCTCGGCGATCACGATGCGCACGGCAGCTCCACGTCGACCACGGTAGGCCCACCGTCCGGCGAGCTGATCCGCACCCGGCCGTCGAAGACCGCGAGCCGCCGCCGGATGCCGGCCAGGCCCGTGCCCCGCGCCGGGTCGGCGCCACCCCGACCGTCGTCGGAAACGGTCAGCCGGACCGTGCCGTCGACCCGGTGCAGCCGCACCGCCACCCGGGCCGCGCCGCTGTGCCGGGCGGCGTTGGTGATCAGCTCGGCGACGGTGAAGTAGAGCGCCGACTCCAGCGGGGGCGCCAGCCGCTCGGGCAGGTCGACGTCCAGGTCGACGGGGAGGGCCGCGCCGAGGGCGAGGGCGGCGACGCCCCCGGCGAGCCCCCGGTCCGCCAGCACCGGTGGGTGGATGCCGCGTACGACGTCGCGCAGCTCGGACAGGGCGGTGCCGGCGGCGGAGCGGGCCTCGGTGACCAGCCCACGGGCCGCCTCCGGGTCCCGGGCCAGCAGTTCCTCGGCGAGGCCGAGGTTCATCGCCATCGCGACCAGCCGCGCCTGTGCGCCGTCGTGCAGGTCGCGCTCGATTCGGCGCAGCTCGGCCGCTTGGGCGTCGACGGTCTGGGCGCGGGTGTCGGCCAGCTCCTCCACCCGCTCGGCGAGGGCCGCCCGGGCGGTCGGCGCGAGCAGTGCACGGGTCAGCCGGTGCTCCAGGTGGAGCAGCCCCCGGGGCAGCCAGTACGCCCCGACCGCCACCAGCAGCCCGCCCACGACGGCCAGCCCGGCGTTGCGGGGGGAGTCGACCGGGATGCCGAGGTAGTTGTCGACGGCGTCCGGCCACACCGCGTGGATCAGCGGCATGACCAGGCCCTGCGCGGCGCCGAGCCAGAGCCCCGCGGCGAGCACCACGGCGACCGGGGCGAAGCAGAAGTGGGCGAACAGGAACGCCAGGTCCCGATAGGTGGCCGGATCCCCGGCCACCGTCCGCAACCGGGCCGCCAGCCCGCCGGTCACCGGCCGGTACGGGGACCGGACCGGTGGGCCCGGCACCCGGTGGCGCTGCCGGTCCAGCAGCGTCCGGGTGCCGGCGAGGGTGCGGTCGAGCAGGGGCAGGCCGACGCCGAGCAGGCTGAGCCCGGCGGTGAGGAGCGTGGCCAGCGCGAACCCGATGCCCGCCCCGGCCAGCCCCGCCGCGACGGCCAACTGGTGCAGCTCCCGCCATGCCCGCCGCACCCCGCTCATCGGGCCATTGTCCCAGCTGGCACGGTGTGCCCCGCCGGCGCGGGTACCGGCCCGGCCTCCGGTGCGTGGCCCGGCAGGGGAGCGGGGCGGGTACGGGCCGGCCAGAAGGCGGCCCGACCGGTGAGCGCGGCCAGCGCCGGCACCAGGAGCCAGGAGAGCCCGAACGTCGTGATCAGCACGCCGACCGCGACGGCGAGCCCGATCTGGGCCAGCATCGGCGACGCCACGAGCACCCCGAAGCTGCCGGCCAGGATGACCCCGGCGGCGGCGACCGCCGGGCCGGCCCGACGTACCGCCTCCGCTGCGGCCTGACGGGGCGGCCGTCCCGCACGCAGTTCCTCCCGGAACCGGGCGATCATCAGGATGTTGTAGTCGGTCCCGATCGCGGTGACGAAGAGGAACACGACCAGCGGCAGCTGGAAGTTGAGCCCCGACTGGTTGCCGAGGACCTGGAACACCAGCACGCTGGTGCCGAGGGTGGCGGCGAACCCGAGCGCGACCGCCGCGAGCAGGCCCAGTGAGGCGAGCAGGCCGCGCAGCATCAGCAGCAGGAGCAGCCCGATCAGCCCGGCGGCCACCGGGAAGATCAGCCGGAGGTCCTCGTCGAGCACGGTCCGGATGTCGGCGAAGGTGGCGGTCTCCCCACCGACGTACGCCCGGGTGCCGGCCGGTGCGGCGGCGTGCGCGGCCGGGCGTAGTTGGTCCTCCACCGCGTCCATCGCCCGCTGCGAGTACGGCGGCTCGGTGAGCAGCAGCTGCACCCGGGCCACGTCCCCCTCGATCTCGACCCCGCCTGGGGCCGCCACGATCGGCACCTCGGCGAGCCGTGCGGCGAACCGTTCGGTGGTGGCCGCGTCCACCCCGGCGCCGGTGAGGTACACGACCGTCGGGGAGAGCGTCCCGGCGGGCAGGCCCGAGTGGAGCCACTCCAGGGCCCGGGCCGACTCGGAGCCGGGCGGCAGCGTGTCGAGTTCGTAGCTGGGCCGGTGCTGCAGCGCGCCGAGACCGAGCAGCAGGAGGGCGGCGACCGTGGCCAGCGCGACCCGGGCCGGCCGGCGGGCGACCAGGCGGGCGGTCCGGGCCGATCGCCCGGTCGGCTCGTCGCCGCCGTGGCCGGGCGTCGACCCGGCGCCCGGCGCGACCAGCTTCGCCGGCCACCAGGCCCGGCGGCCGAGCAGGGAGTAGACCGCGGGGAACAGGGTCAGCGCGGCGGCCACCATGAGCAGGACGGCGACGGCCAGCGCCGGGCCGAGCACCTGGAAGGAGGCGAGCTGGGAGAGCACCAACGCGCCGAACGCCACCGCCACGACCAGCGCGGACACGGTGACCACCCCGCCGATCCGGCTGGCCGCGTGGACCATCGCGGTACGGCGGTCGTCGCCGGCCCGGAGACGTTCCCGGTAGCGGAAGAGCAGGAAGACGGCGTAGTCGGTGCCGATGCCGAGCAGCACGACCGGAAGCAGGCCCGTGGTGGAGGCGTCCAGGGCGTATCCGAAGACCTTCCCGCCCAGGGCGAGCAGGCCCACGGCGGCCTGCGCGACCAGCAGCACGAGGAACAGGTTGAGCAGCGCGATCGCCGGGCTGCGGAAGACGACCAGCAGCAGGACCAGGATCACCAGCATCATGGCGCCGTGGACGATCAGGTCGAGCAGGAAGCTGTCGGCCGCGCCGGCGGCCTCCCCGGTCCAGCCGCCGACCAGGCCGGTTCCCGCCAGCGCGTCGTCGGTGGCCGCCCGCAGCCGCTTGACCGTCTGGACGGTCGTCTCCGCGTGCGCGGCGTCGGGCAGGCGCGCCTCGGCCAGGCGTAGCCGCCCGTCCGGGGCGGTCGCGCCGGCGGTCACCCCGGTGACGCCGACGACCCGCAGTTGTTGCGGCAGCCGGTCGATCCGGGCGCTGTCGTCGGCGGTCAGCGCCGCCCCGTCGGCCCGTCGGACGACCAGCACGGCGCTGCTGCCCGGTGGTTCGGGGAAGATCCGGGATCCGATCCCGGCGGCCCGCGCGGACTCGTACCGGTCGGGCAGGAACTCGGCCTGGCTGTCGGCGGGCCGAGGTCCCTCCGGCCCGTAGACGACGAAGGTGGCGGCGGTCAGCGCGGCGATGGCGAGCAGCCAGCCGGCGATCACCCGCCCCGGACGCCGGACCACCGCCGTGGCCAATGTCGTGAACACGTGTAACTCTCCCCGCGTCGGCTTTTGGTGATGCCAGTGACGCTAGGCAGCCGGACGGGTCACTTCGATGGTGCGCGCACGCCGGTCGGATGGTGGTGCCTGCACCACCATCGGGTTCACCGTCGGGCCCGGTCCATCCCGGTCAGGTGGTCGACCACTCGGTGGGTCAGCGCGTCCAGCGCGGCGACCTCGTCGGGGGTCAGCAGGTCGATGAGGTGCCGGCGGACGGCCGCCACGTGGCCCGGGGCGGCTGCCTCGATCGCACGCCGGCCCTCGGGGGTGAGCGCGACGACCGCGCCCCGGCCGTCTGTCGCGCACTCCTCGCGGGTGACCAGGCCGCGCTGCTGCATCCGGGTGAGGTGGTGGGAGAGCCGGCTGCGGGACCAGAGCATCCGGTCGGCCAGCTCGCTGAGGCGCAGCCGCTGGTCGGGGGTCTCCGAGAGGTCGGACAGGACGTCGTAGTCCGGCTGCTGACCGGCCTCGTGCTGACAGCCGCCCTCGCCCCGCTGCGGGTGTCGGCGTGACCGGCCGGCTGTGGGAGCTGTTCGGCGAACGCGGCCGGGGCGTGCTGGTCACCCTGCGCCGGGACGGCCGGCCGCGGCTCTCCAACGTCGACTACCTGGCCGAGCCCGGCCTGATCCGGTGCTCCACCACCGCCGGCCGGGCCAAGGTGCGCAACCTGCGCCGCGACCCCCGGGTCAGCCTCCACGTCACCACGGCCGACGGCGGGGCGTACGCCGTGGCGGAGGGGATGGCCGCGCTCACCCCGCCGGCGGCGGCGCCCGACGACGCCACCGTCGAGGAGCTGGTCGAGGTCTACCGGCGGATCCGCGGCGAGCACCCCGACTGGGCCGACTAACGGGCGGCGATGGTCGCCGACGGCCGGCTGGTGCTCCAGCTCACCGTCGACCGGCTCTACGGCTGGCGCCCCTGACCGGCGCGCCGTCACCCGGTCGGGCCGGCATGACACGGGCGGCCTCCCGGGGCGCGTGACCCCGCCCCCCGCCGGTCGCCGGCGCGGTCTGGGGCCTCTCGGTCTGGCTCTGCAGTACGGCAGCGTGGGCCGGGAGGACGGGGCCGACTAGGGTCTGGGCATGGTCGCGACAATCCGTTACGAGGACATCGTCAAGGTCCCGAAGGCGCTGCTGCACGATCACCTCGACGGCGGCCTGCGGCCGGCGACAATCGTCGAGCTGGCCGCCGAGGCGGGCCACGGGCTGCCCACCACCGACCCCGAGGCGCTCGGCCGGTGGTTCGTCGAGGCGGCCAACTCCGGCTCCCTGGAGCGTTACCTGGAGACGTTCGCGCACACCGTCGCCGTCATGCAGACCGCTCCGGCGCTGCGCCGGGTGGCCCGGGAGTGCGCGCAGGACCTGGCCGCCGACGGGGTGGTCTACGCCGAGGTGCGGTTCGCCCCCGAGCAGCACCTGGAACGGGACCTGACCCTGGACGAGGTGGTGGAGGCGGTGCTGGCCGGCTTCGCCGAGGGCAGCGCGCTGGCCGCCGAGGCGGGCACCCCCATCCGGGTCGGCACCCTGCTCACCGCCATGCGGCACGCCGCCCGGTCGCAGGAGATCGCCGAGTTGGCCGTCCGGCACCGGGACGCCGGGGTGGTCGGCTTCGACATCGCCGGCGCCGAGGCCGGATTCCCGCCCACCCGGCACCTGGACGCCTTCGAGTACCTCCAGCGGGAGAACTTCCACTTCACCATCCACGCCGGTGAGGCGTTCGGCCTGCCGTCGATCTGGCAGGCGATCCAGTGGTGCGGGGCGGACCGGCTCGGCCACGGGGTGCGGATCGTGGACGACATCACACCCGGCCCGGAGCCGGTGCTCGGCCGGCTGGCCGCGTACGTGCGGGACAAGCGCATCCCGCTGGAGCTGTGCCCGTCGTCGAACGTGCAGACCGGCGCCGCCGCCTCGATCGCCGACCACCCGATAGGGCTGCTGCGGGACCTGCGCTTCCGGGTGACGGTGAACACCGACAACCGGCTGATGAGCGGCACCTCGATGTCGCGGGAGATGGCCCTGCTGGCGGACGCCTTCGGCTACGGCTGGAAGGAACTCCAGTGGTTCACCATCAACGCGATGAAGAGCGCCTTCATCCCGTTCGACGAGCGGCTGAAGATCATCGACGAGGTGATCAAGCCGGCGTACGCCAAGCTGCTGGGCTGAGCGCGGGCCGCGCGGCCGGCGTCAGGGGCGGTGCGGGTGGCCGGCGAGCAGGCCGGCCACCCGGCGCAACACCTCGCCCGCCCGGGCGGCCTCCGCGCCGAGGCCGGTCTGCCGGCGCAGCACGGCCGGCTCGCTGCGCAGCAGCGTCAGCCCCCGGCGCACCAGCACCCGGGGCGCCTTGCGCTGCTCGGCGAGGTCGCGGGCCAGCCGGCGGACGAAGGTCGCGCCGCGCGGCCGGCGCAGGGCGTACGCCCCGGCGAGCAGACCCTGCCGGCGGCACTCCTCGACGATCTCGGCAGCGAAGATCCCTTCGGCAACGAAAAGTGGCGAACCAGCTATGTCGAATGGCCGGGTGGACACGCGGCGGTCCTCACCGATCGCATAAACCGGCACATCGGCCTTGCCCTCCCTGGCCAGTCGGGCAATCGTTTCCACGGCCGCTTCGGCGTCCCAGGACCGGGGGGACTCCCAGTCGACAAGGCCGTCGCGTCGCGGCACCGTAGGGTCGTCGCCGTCCTTGTAGAAGTCGTCCAGGCATAGCACCGGGAGGCCGGTTCGCTGCGCTATGTACGACTTTCCCGAGCCGGAAGGGCCGGCGAGCAGGACAACGCGGTGGGGGTGATCCATTACCTTCAGTGACTCCGGCCAGACGGACTGCGATCAAATTGCATCAACATCTCATCACACCTCAAGTGACGGCCAACCTGGGCTTTCTCTTTCAGGGGTAGCGTGATGGAATCTCGGATGGTCCGACCCGCCGGGTCGGCCGCTGGGCGTTGCCCGAGGGCGACGCGGACGCTTAATCGCGAGGGCGGTGACGTGAGCAAACGGCCAAAGGCGGCGGGCTCCTTCCTGTCGCGGCTGCGCCGGCCGGCCGGCCGGCTCCGTGACATGCCGATCTGGTCCAAGCTCGGTCTCATCATGATCGTGCCGACCATCGCCACGGTCGTCGTGGGCACCAGCGGTCTGGTGGACCACCTGGAGACCCTCAACAATGCCAACCGCGCCGGTGACCTGGCCAATCTCGTCGGCTACTCGGGTGACCTGGTCGACACGCTCCAGGACGAGCGGACCAACGCGCTGCGCCTGCTGGGCGTGCCGAAGGGCCAGGACGCGGCCCGCTTCAAGCAGGCGTACGAGGAGGCCAACGGCCGGGTCGACAAGGTCAAGGGGCCGTACTCCCAGCAGCGGGGCAAGGTCGAGGACCTCCCGGCGAACCTCGAAACCCTGCTGGGCGAGATCGACCAGACCCTGACCGACCTTCCCGGCACCCGCAGCCAGGTCTTCAACGGCAAGCTCGGGCTCGTCCCGGCGATGCAGGCGTACGACGGCCTGATCGACAATCTGCTGAGCGTCCGCGACTCGGCCACCCAGCTCGCCGGCGACAACGAGCTGAGCGACCAGATGCGCGCCGCGACCGCCACCGCCCGGAACAAGGAGTTCCTGTCCCGCCGCCGGGACGTGGTGCACCGCGCGTTCATCCAGCAGCGGCTCACGCCGAACCTGCGCAACGAGTACATCGCGGCCAGCACCGGCTCCAGCCAGTGGCTGCAGAGCTTCCGGGTGGTGGCCTCCCAGTCCGAGCAGGAGTACTACGCGCAGGTGGTCGCCGGCCCCGACCTGCGCGAGGCGAACACCTACAACAGCTGGCTCAACGGCATCACCACCGCCGACACCCTGACCGGCGCGCCGTTCGACGCGGACGAGTGGGACGCGGCCATGGTGGCCAACGCCAAGCTCATCCGCACGGTCGAGTCGAAGATCGACGGCGACGTCGTCGCGGTCGCCGACGACCTGCGTTCGGACGTGCAGCGCCAGGTGTTCCTGGAGACCGGCCTGCTGCTCAGCATGCTGCTGCTGGCCATCCTCTTCGCCTACCTGGTCGCCCGCTCGATGGCCCGCTCGCTGCGCGACCTGCGGCAGGGCGCCCTCTCGATCGCCCAGTACGGCCTGCCCCAGGCGGTGGCCCGGCTGCGTGATCCCCAGGTCACCGGCCAGCTCTCCCCGGTGCAGCTCGCCAACCAGATCGCCGAGCCGCTGCCGGTGCGCAGCAAGGACGAGTTCGGCCAGGTGACGGAGGCGTTCAACGCGGTGCACCTGGAGGCGGTCCGCACCGCCGCCGAGCAGGCCGCGCTGCGCGCGTCCGTCGCCACGATGTTCGTCAACCTGGCCCGCCGATCGCAGATCCTGGTCGACCGCCTGATCGGTCACCTGGACCGGCTGGAGCGCGGCGAGGAGGACCCGGACCGGCTGGCCGAGCTGTTCCAGCTCGACCACCTGGCCACCCGGATGCGCCGCAACGACGAGAACCTGCTGGTGCTCGCTGGCGCCGACTCCACCCGCGTGCAGCGCGAGCCGGCCGCGCTGATCGACGTGCTCCGGGCCGCCCAGTCCGAGGTCGAGCACTACACCCGGATCGAGTTCGGGGTGATCGACCGGGACATCGAGGTCGCCGCACACGCCGTCAACGACCTGGTGCACCTGGTCGCCGAGCTGTTCGACAACGCCACCGCGTTCTCGCCGCCGGACTCGCACGTCATGGTCGAGGCCCGCCGGGTCGGCGACCGCGCGTCGCTCTACGTCGAGGACCGGGGCATCGGCATCAGCCCCGAGCAGCTCAACGAGCTCAACGAGCGTCTCGCCACGCCGCCGCAGGTGGACGTGGCGGTCTCGCGGATGATGGGCCTGGTCGTGGTCGCCCGGCTGGCGTCCCGCCACGGCGTCAAGGTCGAGCTGCGTCCCGGCACCGACCGGGGCACCGTCGCCGAGGTGGTCATGCCCACGTCGGTGCTCGTGCCCCGGGCCCTCTCCGGCCGCATGCAGCCGTCGCCCGCCCTGCCCGTCTCCGGCGCCCCGTCGTCCGGCCCGTCGTCGGCGTTCGGTGGGCCGTCGTCCGGCCCCGCCCCGGCGTTCGGTGGGCCGTCGTCCGGCCCCGCCCCGGCGTTCGGTGGGCCGTTGTCCGGCCCCGCCCCGGCGTTCGGTGGGCCGTTGTCCGGCCCCGCCCCGGCCTTCGGCGCGCTGCCGGCGCTCGGCAGCCGCCCGGCCAACCCGACGCCGACCCAGCGCCCCGGCGAGTCCGGCAACCAGGTCACCCTGGGCGGTCGGCCGTTCGACCCGGCGCCGCGCAACGGGGCCGGCACGTCGGCCTCGACGGGCGGGACGCGGTCCATGCCGGCCTGGTCCGACCTGACCGGCGCCAGCGGCACCACCAACGGCGAGGCATTCCGGCCGCGCACCTCCAACGGCCAGCCGATCGACCCGCTGCCGCAGCGGCGGTCCAGCGACGACCCGGATGCGGCCGGCCAGCAGTCCGCCGTCCCGCGGCAGCTGCCCAGCAGCCCCGAGGCCCGGCCTTACTCGGCCCCGCCGGCCCCGCCGATCTCCGCGCCGCCGGTGCCCTACGCGGGCCCGCCGACCTCCGCGCCGCCGGTGCCCTACGCGGGCCCGCCGGTGTCGACCCCGCCGATTCCCTACTCCGCGCCCCCGGTGTCCAGCCCGCCGGTCTCCGGCATGCCGGTCTCGGCGTCGCCGGTCTCCGGACACCCGGTCTCGGCCGCGCCGTTCTCCGGCCCGCCGGTCTCGGCGCCGCCGAGCAGCCCGCTGCCGCAGCGCCCGGTCCCCGGTGCGCAGGGCCCGGCCACGCCGGCACCACCGGCCTGGCCGCCGGTCGCCGGGGCGGAGCGCGACGCCGTGACCCCGCCGGTGCCCGAGCGCCTCGCCGCCGCGCTGGACATGACCACCGAGCTGCCGCGGGTGCCTCGCCCCGGCGCGGAGCACCCGGCCGCCCCGGAGCCGGCCCTGGCCCCGGCGCCGGAGCCGGAGCCGGCCGCCGCACCGGCCCGGCCGACTGCCCCGCAGCAGGCCCAGAACCGGCAGCGGTACGCGGACGAGACGATGGAGCTGCCGATCTTCCGGGAGCTCGAGTCCGCCTGGTTCCGGACCCGTCGGCCGGGCCCGGAGGAGGCGGCAGCGCCCGCCGCGAAGACGGCGGCCAACGGCGCCGCGACCCAGCAGTTCGCCCGGGTCGACGCCGGCGGTCGGGGCCCGCAGCAGACACCACTCGGGACAGGTAACGCACCGATGGCAGAAAAGCCGACGGCCGGAGGAGCGCCGAGCGAGAACGGATCGACGGTCAACGGGGCTGCCCGCCCCGGTGTCGCCGACAGCTTCGGTCATCGCCGGCCCTCGCAGCAGCAGGGCAGCGGCTGGCAGACCGCCGCCGACGACGGGTGGCGCGCGGCCTCGGCGGCGACCGAGGTGCCGGTGGCGGCGACCACCTCGACGGGGCTGCCCAAGCGCACCCCCATGGCACAGTTGGTGCCGGGCGCGGTGGAGAAGCCCACCACCTCCGTGCAGCGGCGCACGCCGGAGGGTGTCCGTGGCCTGCTCTCGGCATACCACCGGGGCGTGCAGCGGGGGCGTACGCACCCGTCGGACAGCAACCCGACCAGCCCGGAGGCGACTCCGGGAGGGCAGCAATCCTCGCAGTCTGGCTCAGGCCCGGTGGCCGGGAGCAGGCAGAAGGAGCAAGAAGGATGACAACTACGCAGGATCTCGGTTGGCTGCTGGCCAACTTCGCGGACCGGGTGCCCGGTGTCGCGCACGCGGTCGCCGTCTCCGCGGACGGCCTGCTCCTCGCGTCGTCTCGGGACCTCCCGCGTGACCGGGCCGACCAGTTGGCCGCGATCGCGTCCGGCCTGGTCAGCCTCACCCAGGGCGCGGCCCGCTGCTTCGAGGGAGGCGCGGTGCTGCAGACGGTGGTCGAGATGGACAACGGCTTCCTGTTCCTGATGTCCATCTCGGACGGCTCGTCGTTCGCGGTGCTCGCCGCCCGTAGCTGCGACGTCGGGCAGGTCGGCTACGAGATGGCCCTGCTGGTCGACCGGGTGGGCGACGCGTTGACCCCGCAGCCGCGTGCGGCCGCAGGGATGCTGGGCTGACGACCTGCTGACCGGTGAGGTCGGCGGGGCGACAACGACAACGACGGGCTCCATCCGGAGCCGGTGCCGGGTACGAAGGAGGTGAGCGGCGACATGCCCGATCGTGACGAACCGACCGGAGCGTTGGTCCGTCCATACGCCGTGACCCGCGGTCGTACCCGCCCCCGTCTCGACATCGCGCTGGAGGCGCTCGTCGAGACGACGGTGCGCGGCCGGGCCGCTGCCAATGGCAACGGCGGCCAGGGCCGCGAGCACCAGTACATCGCCGCGCTGTGTGACGGACGTGTGCAGTCGCTCGCCGAGATCGCGGCGCGGATGCAGCTTCCGCTCGGTGTGGCCCGGGTGCTCATCGCCGACATGGCGACGGACGGCCTGGTCGCGGTCCACGAGCCGACCATTCTGGACGACTCGGACGACGCGGTGGGCACTGAACTGCTGGAGAGGGTGCTGAGTGGACTTCGCAGGCTCTGACATGTCGCACCGGCCGCCGGCCCCGAGCGGGCGCGTGACGTCGGCGAAGATCGTTATCGCCGGTGGATTCGGCGTCGGCAAGACGACGCTGGTCGGCTCGGTCTCGGAGATCACGCCGCTGACGACCGAGGCGATCATGACCTCCGCCGGCGTGGGCGTCGACGACACCCGGCAGGTGCCGGGCAAGACGACGACCACGGTGGCGATGGACTTCGGTCGCATCTCGATCGACCGCGATCTGATCCTGTACCTGTTCGGTACGCCGGGTCAGACCCGGTTCTGGTTCATGTGGGACGAGTTGGTGCGCGGCGCGATCGGCGCGGTCGTGCTGGTGGACACCCGCCGACTGGCCGACTGCTTCGCGGCGATCGACTTCTTCGAGCACCGGCGGCTGCCGTACCTGGTGGCCATCAACTGCTTCGACGGGATGCAGTACCACGACCCACAGGACGTCCGGGACGCGCTCGCGATCTCGAGCGACGTGCCGGTGGTGGCCTGCGACGCCCGGAACCGGGAGTCGACGAAGCACGTGCTGATCTCGCTGGTCGAGTACGTGCTCACCATGCGGCGGTCGCGCGCCGTCGCCCCGGCCTGATCGCTTCGACGAGCGCCCGGCATCGGCTTCGGCCGTCACCGGGCGCTCGTCGCTGCCCGCCTGTCGGTAGGCGACTCGGCGCCGTGGCGGTCGTCGGGCGCGATGATGGACGAAGGTCGGCCTCGGTTTCCGCGTGCCCGACGTCGACGGCCTGGCCCGCTTCACGGAGAGGGAACTGGTCGAGGTCCTGCGACCGGGCGGCACGACGTGGCTCCGCGTGGACCGGCCGGTGACCGCGGCACGGCAACTCGCGGCCATGACGGAGCTGAACGTCGACCTCGCGTACGTCCGGTCGGCGTTGGAAGCACTGGGCCTCGCCGCCGCGGAGGCGTCCATCCCCGAGGCGCTGTCCGCGGAGGACAGGGCGATCGTGGAGAGCGCACTCGAGGTCTCGGCCGCCCAGCCGGTCACGGTCCGCCAACGGATCGGCGGGCCGACCGCGAGGACGAGGCCGGTCGTCGCCCGACGCCCCCCACTGCTGCGGCTCTTCCGCGCCGCACAGCGCGCGGGTCTGGGACTGGACGAGGTCGCACGGCGCCTGAGGCTCTTCGGCTTCACCCTTCCTGGGGACGAGTTCTCGGCACACGTGCCGGATCGTGACGACGTCGCCATCGTCGTGGCGCTCGACGGCATACGCCAGTATTGCCCGCCCACCTCGGTGACCGCGATCGCCGTCGCCGCGGACCGCTGTGGCCTTCCGGTACCCACGGTGGTGGAGCACATCGACCGTTTCGGGCTCCGCCCGGACGACGCCTCGGCCCTGCCGGAACGGATCTCCTCGATCGACGCCCGTCTCCTGGCCCTCGACTTCGGTCGGGACGGATGGACGATCGAGAAGGCTGTTCCGCTGCGGCACGTCATGGAGTTGTCGCAGGAACTGGAGCTCAGTGTGGTCGAGGTCTGTGACCGGCTGCAGCTTTTCGGGATGCGGGCGCCGGATGTCATCCTGCGGTACGCCGCCGTCCGGGCGGCCACGGCCGTGGTGAGCGTGGATGCCGACTGAGTGAGCGGGGAACTCGACGCGCAGCGGCCGGCGTGCACCGTTGTGGCGGCGGGTGTCAGGACACCCGGGTCCAGGCGCCCGAGCTGACGGTGTAGAGACCCAGCGACCCCTGGTCCATGCCACCGTGCCGGATGGGGGTGAAGGAGTACATCCCCACCATCCCCTCGGTGACCTGGTTCTGCAGGAACGCCCGCAGCCGTCCACGGTCGACGCTGGTGGACAGCCGGGCCGCGTCGGCGATCAACTGCACCGCGTCGGACGCGTACGGGGCGAAGCCGCTGAACCCGCCGTGCAGCTGCACGTAGCGGTAGACGAAGTCCTTGCGCTGCAACGCCGACATGGTGGTGTTGGCGAGCATGGCCCCGCCCAGCGAGACCGGGTGGACCGCGTACGCGCCCTCCATCAGGGAGGCGTTCGTGCCCTCCAGGGTCTCCTCGGCGACCGCGCCCGCGTCGAGGAACACCGGCCCGTCGTAACCGGCCCGGCGCAGCGCCCCGACGGCGGCGGCGGAGTCCGGGGCGGTCGCCCAGACCACCACGCCGTCCGGGCGGGCGGCAACCGTCGAGCGGGCGGCGCGACGGAAGTCCTCGCCGGTGCGGGGCAGCCGGATGCTGGCCGCCGGCTCCACCCCGGCCGTCCGCAGGGCCCCCGTCATGGCCCGCACCCCGGAGTCGCCGTGCAGCCCGTGCGCGGCCAGCACCGCCACCCGGCGCAGCCGCTGCGAGGCGACCAGCCGGGCCAGCCGCCGGGCCATGTCACCGGCGTCCGGGGTCAGCTTGTAGACGTACGTCCGCTGCGGCAGCGGCAGCACGATGCCGTCGCCGAAGCCGAGCGAGAGGAACGGCACCCGCTGCTGCTGCGCCACCTCGGCGAGGGCGATCGAGGTCTCGGCCATGGTGCCGCCGAGCAGGGCGTGCACGCCGGTGTCGCGGGCCAGTTCGGTGGCCTGCCGGGCCGCCAGCCGGGGATCGCCGGCGTTGTCCCGCACCTCCAGCCGTACGGTGCGGCGCAGGTTGCCGACCGGCACGCCCTTGTCGTTGAGCGCCTCGACGGTGATGTCCAGCGCCCGCTGCTGGAGTACGCCGAGCGCGGCACCGGGCCCGGTCAGCTCCAGGCTGGCCCCGATCAGCAGTTCCTGACCGCCCGGCGCGGCCGTCCTGACGGGATCTCCCTCGCCCGCGTCGCCGCGCCCGCAGGCGCTGAGCAGCAGACTGCCCGCCGTCGCGGCCAGCAGGCCGCGACGGGTGAGCACGGAGGGGTTGGTTGCCGATGTCGCCACGAGTCGCCTTCCCACCCCGGCGACCCCTGCCGCCGGCTGTTCCGCCGGGTATGCTCCCGGCCGCCGCGACCCGGCGTCAAATTATCCGGGTGTGGGCAGGAACACGCAGGTGGAAGGGGGTTTGCCCGTTCAGGAGCGGTAGCCGGCGGAGCGGTACTCGTATTCCCGGTCGTCGTCGCGGTCGCCGGTGTCGCGGCTGAAGTCCCAGCCCCCGGCGGCCTCCCGGCCGGGTCGGCCGCCGACCGCGAACCCGCCGATCTCCTGCCCGCGGCGCCAGCCGCGGAAGTAGCCGGTGGTGTTCTCGGCGAGGCTCGCCGCGTCCCGGACGATCCGCAGCGGACGCTCGTCCCGCAACGGCGACCCGGGGACGAGGTTGGCCTGCGGGACCCGCTTGGGCAGCCCGGCCGGGGTCTCCGCGCCGACCGCCGGGCGGGCGGCCTGCTCGGCGGCCTGCCAGCCGGTGTCGGCCGTGGTGGACCAGTCCAGGTCGGACTCCTCGGCGTGCCCGACGAACCAGGCGGACTTCGCCTGGGCGAAGATCAGCAGGTCGCCGTCGCCCTCGTCGGAGACCGGTGGGGGCCGCCGCTCCACGGGCGGCGCCGGTGGGTGCTCGGCCACCGGGCGCTCGGCGCGGGGGGCCGGTCGGCCGTTGCGTCCGGGCTCCTCGCGGTCGACCAGCCGCAGCGGCGGCGTCTCCGGGTCCGCGGCCTGGCCCGGCCCGCCGCGCAGCGCGCGGTCGGCCAGCGGCGGCGGCTCGACCAGGCGCAGCATCGGCGGTTCCTGGGGCAGGTCGTCGGCGAGCCAGGGCGGGGTGATCCGACGCTCGGCGCCCGGGTCGGTCGGCGCGTCGATGCCGCTCCCGCCCCGGTCGCCGTAGGAGCCGCCGACCGGGTTCTTGGCCGGGCTGTCGGACGGGTCCTCCGGGTTGTTGACCAGTGGCCAGTTGGCCCGGGACCCGGGGGGAGCGGACTCCTGGTCGGGCCGCGGCGTGGGCACGGGCACGCTGTGGTCGGTGGCGCTGAAGCCGCCCGTGGGTGCGGGGGGCTCGCCGGTGGTCTTGGGCCGGGGTGGGATCACTGTGCGCTGCCGCTCGGCGCGGGCGCTCTGGATCGCCGCGGTGGTCAGCGTGGGCCGGAACGGCTCCCCGGCCTCGGCCGGGGGCACGGTGCCGCGCTGTGCCGGGGCGATCGGGGTGATGCCGGGCGGCGGGGGCGGCGGCGCGGAGACCGGGCGGTTGGTCGGGCCGTCGATCCGGCTCGGCGCCGAGGCCGGTCGCGAGGGCGGCGCGGAGACGGGGGGACCGGCCACCGCGGCCGGGGTCACCGGCGCCGGGGCGACCGGCGGCGGCGCGACGGGCGCCGGGGCGACCGGCGGCGGGCCGAGTGGCCGGGGCGCCGGGGGCGGCGTCGCGCCGGAAACGGGTTCCGGCCGGCTCCGGCGACCGCCGGACGGGGCCGGCTCGGGCTCCGTGGCCCGGACGGGACGCAGGCCCGCTCCGGCGGGGGCGAGGCCGGGCAGGCCGCCGACCGGCTCGCCGCGTCGGGCTGCGGCCCGACGGCCGGGGGCCGCCGCGGCGGGCGTGCCGGCGCGGGCGTTGAGCGCGCCGACCAGGGCCTCGCAGCCGGCGTCGCACGCCCGGACGGAGGCGACGGCCTGCCGCACGGTCTCCGCCACGGCGGAGGTGAGGACGCGGTTGACCGTGGCGCGCCGCGGCGTCTCGCTGATGGCGACCCGCAGGGCCGTCACGGCTTCGGTGAGCTCCTCGGCGCCCGCGACTCCGTCGGCCGCGAGCTGCGCCGCGATCGCGTCGGCGGCGACCGGGACCTCTCGCCCGCTCAGCATGCCCGGCTCCGGCAGCGCGTCCAGGACGGCCAGCGAGACCGGCTCGGCCGGGTCCGGGTACGCGCGTAACGCGGCCGGGTAGAGCTCGCGGAGCACCTCGCGCAGCGCGACGGCGGCGGAGTGCCGCCCGCTGGCCAGCGCGGCGTGCGCGGCGAGCACCTGCTTGTATCCGGCGAGGTCCCGGGGAGCCGGGAGGGTGACGGCGGAGAGCGCGCCGGCCTGCAGGGCGCGGGCCAGGCCGACGGCGCGCCGCTCGGCCGGGGGCGACTGCATCTCCTCCAGGGAGTCGTCGTCGGCGAACCGTTCGGCGAAGTCGTCGACGGAGTCGTCGTCGGCGATCGCCAGGGGGCGACCCGCGGCGCTGAGCAGCGAGGTGACCGTGTGGTCGTCGCTGTCGGCGGCGATCGCCGCACCGCTCGGCCCGCCCGACCGCTCCACGAGCAGCGCGACCAGCTGGGCGTAGCCAGCCGGGTCGTCGCCGATCTCGCAGACATGCAGCAGACGGCCTGCGTCGTCGACCACAGCGGACGTCAGCGTCGAACCGGCCGAAGCCGGTCGGTCGGCCGGATCCGCCGAGGCCAGACCGCAGTACACGCGCACGAGCGCCACGGCGTCGTCCTCCTCCCGGGACACAAGGCTTTTTCTGCCAGAGACTGATGCTCCCCGTAAAGGGTCAGTCGCGCCAGTCCACGACCGCAGAGATCTTGCCGACAATGGTGCGCCAACCCAGACTTGCGGTTTGTGCCCCGATTTTCTTCAGCCGCCGGCGGCCGAAGAACCCACCGACGCCGCCGTCGACCGTGGCGCGCAGCGCCTCGTCCAGGTCGTCCAGGCTGGAACCGGCGGAGAGCATGTCCAGCACCGCGGGCAGGCGCAGCGCGTACGCCAGGTCACGGGCCACCTCGCCGGCCTCGATGAGCAGCGTCGGGTCCCAGGTGTCGTGCCCGCCGCGGAGGTTCTCCACCACCAGGTCGAGCTCGTAGATGTCCTCGTCCAGCGGCGCGATGTCGGCCGGCTCTACCCGTTCGGAAAGCTCGCTCCAACTGTCCAGTTGGGACAGGTCGTTGGGCGCGCCGGAACGGATGAAACTGACCAGCGACTCGGGCGTCTTGAACAGCAGCAGCTTGCCGCGATGGCTGAGGAAGACCGGGACCTCCTCGTCGCCCGCCTCGTCCTCGTCCTCGGCGGCCGCCTCGGCGTCCTCGTCGTCGGCCTTGCCTCGGCGGGCCTTGCCGTCCTCCTCGTCGCTCTCGGCGAACTCCTGGGCGACCTCCTCGTCGAGGATGACGACCGTCTCGTCGTCCTCGTCCTCCTCGACGACCTGGCGGCGGGCCAGGAACGGGTCGTCCTGGTCGCGCTCGGCGACGTCGGTGGGGGTCAGCTCCCGAGCCGGCCGGTACGCCCGGAGCGTGTAGCCGGTGCCGGCGGGCAGCGCGATCTCCACCGGGTCGATCCGCAGCTCGTCCCAGAGGGCGCGGGCGGCCTCGGCCGAGACGGTTGCGGTGTCGGACTCGGCCGTGTCGTCCACGTCGTCGAGCTCGGGCTCGTCGGCGTCGGGCCGTTGGGGCGACTGGCGGGCCACGCTGACCTCCGTGTGCTTCGGGTTGCCCACCCGCCGACGTGCGCCGCCGACGAGTGACTCTGGGCACATACCCTAGTGGGCGACTCCGGGTGACCGTGGTCGCACCCCGGTGGCGGAGCGGCCCGCCAACAAGTAGCCTATCTACGCATGAAGGCCCAGGCGCTGCACGGACACCTCGACGCGCTGCTGCTCGCCGTGCTGGAGCAGGGCTCGATGCACGGCTACGCGATCATCGAGGCGCTGCGGAACCGCAGCGACGGCCAGCTCGACCTGCCCACCGGCACCATCTACCCGGCGCTGCGCCGTCTGGAGCGGGCCGGCCACGTGGCCAGCACCTGGAGCACCGTCAACGGGCGCGAGCGGCGGACCTACCAGCTCACCGACGCGGGGCGGCGGGCGCTGGCCGGGGAGCGGTCCGGGTGGCGCGAGTTCAGCAGCACCGTCGGCCGGTTCCTCGACACCGACGTCCCACCCACCGCGCCCGCCTGACGACGCCCGGCCGGGTCCGCCGACGGCCGGCACCGCGATCGCGGGCACCTCGGCGGGGCGGTCGGCCCGCGGGGTCAGCGGGCGGCGAGCAGCCAGGTGCGGGCGGCCCGGCCGAGCCACACGTAGCCGGCGGCGGCCGCCACGGCCCCGACGAGCATCGGCGGCCAGGTGAGCGCGCCCTCCCACAGCCCGATCGACCACGCGAAGAGGGCCGCGCCGGCCAGCACGCCGAGGGCGAGGACCCCGGTCAGCGCCGCGCCCACCGCCCGGCCGACCGCGCCGTTGCCGCGCAACGCCCACCGGCCGGCCCCGGCCAGCAGCAGCCCGACCGCCGCCAGCACGAACGCGGCGGTCCAGATCCAGTTCACCGAGGCCGACAGGAACTGGTAGCCGGCCGGCGGGCGGGGCCCGTCGCTCCAGCTCGCCCCCCGCCAGGTGAGATCGCCGGCGACGAACGCGACCGCGGCCAGCCCGAGCACCCGCAGCGACAGCCCGCGCAGCGCGCCCGCCGCCAGTTCCGCCTGGTAGGCCGGGACCAGCAGCGCCGCGGAGCCGAACTCGGCCACCGCCCGGCGCTGGGCCTCCGCCGCCGGCAGCCCGTCCTCCCGGTACGCGTCGACGGCGTCCAGCAGGCCGTGCCGCGCCTCGGTCAGCAGGTCGGACTTCAGCCGGCGCGGCCCGCGCAGGCACACGTCCAGCTCCCGCAGCCGTTCCTCCACCATGGTCGCGTCGTCGCACCGCATGGCACCACCCTGTCACGGACGGCCGCCGGGCGGCGTCCGGGACAACCCTGGCCCGACCCGGAGGTGCAGGCCGGGGAAAGGAGCGTGCCGGGCTCAGGGGCGCAGCGCCAGGTACCCGCGTTCGGCAGCCTCCTGGAGCAGCCACTGGTCCCGGTACCAGCCGGGGGTCGCGACGAGGTCGGCGTGCCGGCCACGCTGGGCCACCCGGCCGGCGTCTAGCACCACGATCTCGTCGAGGTCGGCCAGCCCGCTGAGCCGGTGGCTGATCAGCAGCACGGAGTGCCCGGCCGGGGTGGCCGCCAGCGCGGAGGCGAGCACCGCGTCGGCGGCGGCGGGGTCCAGCCCCTCGGTCGGCTCGTCGAGCACCAACACGCCCGGCGCGGCGAGCAGCGCCCGGGCCAGCGCGAGCCGCTGCCGCTGGCCGCCGGAGAGCTGACCGCCCTCCTCGCCGACCACGGTGTCCCAGCCGTCCGGCTGCGCGCGGACCCAGTCCAGCAGCCCGGCCGCCGCGGTCGCCGCCGCCAGCTCGTCCTCGTCGGCGTCGGGTCGCCCGAGCAGCAGGTTCTCCCGCACGGTGGCGTGGAAGACGTACGCCTCGGCGAGCAGCCCGCCGACCGCGCGGGGCAGCTCCCCGGCCCGGTACGTCGACAGGTCCCGCCCGTCCAGGGTGACCCGCCCGCGTTCGGGGCGTACGGAGCCGGTGAGGACGGCGGCGAGGGTGCTCTTGCCGGCGCCGCTCGGCCCGACCACGGCCACCCGGCAGCCGGGCGGCAGCTCCAGGCCGAACCCGTCCAGGGCGGGTGCGGCGCCCTCCCGGTAGCGCACGGTCAGCTCCTCGAACCGCACGTCGTACGGCCCGGGGCCGACCGGCGCCCCGTCGGCCGCGGGCGCCTCGTCCGCCTTCTCCAACAGGGCGGCCACCCGGGTCAGGCCGGTGCGGAGCTGGGTCCACTGCCGGGCGGCCCCGACCAGCGCCAGCGCGATCTCGACGGCGGCGAGCGTGCCGACCGCCAGGACGCCGACCAGCACCCCGTCCACGTCCGCCGCCAGGGCGGCGAGCACCACCGCGCCGGCGGTCAGCCCGGCCACCAGCACCCCGGCCGCGTCGACGGCGAAGCCCGTGGCGGCGAGCCGCCGCTCCAGCCGGGCCAGGCGCCGGGCGCGTTCCCCGGCCGCGTTCAGCGCGTGCCCGGTGGCACCGAACGCGGCCAGGTCGGCGGCGCCGTGGGTGAGGTCGACCGCGTCGGTGGCGAGCGCGCCGCGCAGCGGCGCCAGCTCGGCGGCGGCGCGCCGGGTCAGCGCGGTGGCCAGGGCGGGCAGCGCGACCCCGGCGACCAGCAGCCCGACTGCGAGCGCCCCGGCGGCGGCCGGCGAGATCAGCGCCGCCCCGCCGACCGCGACCAGGCTGACCAGGGCCGCCGCCGAGGCCGGCACCAGCACCCGCAGCAGCAGGTCCTGGACCGCCTCCACGTCCGAGACGAGCCGGCTCAGGGCGTCGCCCGAGCGCTGCCGCAAGGTCGGCCGGGCGGCGAGGCTGGCGAACACCCGGGCGCGGACGTCGGTGATCAGCCGCAGCACGGCGTCGTGCCCGGCGAGCCGCTCGGTGTAGCGGAGCACGCCCCGGCCGACCGCCAGCGCCCGGACCGCGACGATCGCCACGGTGAGGCGGTCCAGCGGGGGCCGGCCGGCGGCGCTCATCAGCAGCCAGGTCGCGGTGGCCATCAGGGCGAGGCCGGCGAACTCGGTGGCGGCGGCGAGCAGCCCCGCGCCGAGCAGCCGGTTCAGGTACGGCCGGGCCAGCCGCAGCACGGTCCGCTCGGGGGAGCGGGCACGGGTCTCGGCGGAGTCGCCGGGCGACATCGGCTCGTCGGTCATCGGGTCGCCTCCCCGGCCGCCGCCGGGGTCAGCTCCGTGACCCGGCCGTCCTCGATCCGCAGAATCCGGTCCGCGTCGGCGAGCAGCGCCGGCCGGTGCGCCACCAGCAGGGCCGTCCGCCCGGCCACCAGCCGACGGGTGGCGTCGAGGACGACGGCCTCGCTCGCGCTGTCCAACCGGGCGGTCGGCTCGTCGAGCAGCACCACCGGGGCGTCCCGCAGGAACGCGCGGGCCAGCGCGACCCGCTGCCGCTGCCCGCTGGACAGGCCGTGCCCGCGCTCGCCGAGCACGGTGGCGAGCCCGTCGGGCAGGCCGGCGACCACGTCGTCCAGGGCGGCGTCGCGGACGGCGGTGGCGAGGGCCGCGTCCGGGGTGTCGGGGGCGCCGAGCCGGATGTTGTCGGCCAGCGAGGCGGCGAAGAGGTGGGCCCGCTGCGGCACCCAGGCGACCTGGCGGCGCCAGGCGTCCAGGTCCGTGCCGGCGAGGTCCACCCCGCCGACGGTGACCCGGCCGGCGGTCGGGGCCACGAAGCCGAGCAGCAGGCCGAGCAGCGTGCTCTTGCCGGCGCCGCTCGGGCCGACGACCGCGACGCGTTCGCCCGGCCGGATGGTCAGCGTGACGTCGCGCAGCGCGGTGGTCCGCTCGTACGCGACGGTCACCGACTCGAACCGGATCTCGCCCCGGCCGTCCGGCGTCGCCGCGCCCCCGCCGGGTGCGACCGGCGCGGGGGCGGCGGCCGAGAGGGTCAGTGCCTCGTCCAGCGCGGTCAGGCCCTCCATGCTGGCGTGGAACCGGCTGCCGGCCGCCCGCAGCGGCAGGTACGCCTCCGGCGTGAGCAGCAGCACCAGCAGCGCGGTCTGCAGGGTCAGGCCGCCGCCGAGCAGCCGTACGCCCACCGGCACGGCGACCAGTGCCACCGAGAGGGTGGCGACCAGTTCCAGCACCAGGGCGGAGAGGAACGCGATCCGCAGCGTCTTCATGGTCGCCACCCGGTGCCCGTCGGCCATCCGGCGGACGGCGTCGGTCTGCGCCCGGGCCCGGCCGAACGCGCGCAGCGTGGGCAGCCCGGCGACCATGTCGAGGAAGTGCCCGCCGAGCAGGGAGAGCCGCCGCCACTGCCGCTCGGTGGCGGCCTGCGCCTGCCAGCCGAGCAGCGCGCCGAAGATCGGGATCAGCGGCAGGGTGGCCGCGATGATCAGCGCCGAACTCCAGTCGGCGACGAAGACCCGCGCCAGCACGGCGACCGGCACGGTGACGCTCAGCACGAGCTGCGGCAGGTAGCCGGTGAAGTAGGCGTCCAGCGCGTCCAGCCCGCGCCCGGCCAGCGTGGCGAGCTGCCCGGCGCGCTGGCCGGCGACCCAGCCGGGGCCCTGCCGCCCGACCGCCCCCAGCAGTTCCTCGCGCAGCGCCGCCTTGACCGTCGCCGCGACCCGCGCCGACACCGTGCCCTGCGCCCAGACCAGCAGCGAGCGGGCGGCCACCGCGGCGACGAAGCCGGCCAGGGCGGGCCGGTCCAGCCGCCCGTCGAACCCGGTCGCCAGCAGCGCGGCCAGCGCGGTGGCCTGCGCGACGACCAGCCCCGCGGCCAGTACGCCGAGCAGCGCGAGCACGGCGAGGTCGCGCCGGGCCGCGGGAACCCGGCGCAGCAGACGCGGGTCGAACGGACGGCGGTTCACCAGTACACCGGTGCCCTGCCGTCGGTCCGTCCCCGGAAAATCCACCAGCACATCGCCTGAAAGCCTAGTAGGGCCGGCAGGAGCGGCACCGTCAGCCAGCCCAGCAGCCGCAGCGTGGGCGTGCTCGCCGCCGCGTCGGCCACCGTCAGGGACGCGCCGGGGTCGACCGTGGAGACCAGCGCGTAGGGCCAGAGGGTCGCGCCGAGCAGCGCCACCGGCAGCGCCAGGGCCGCCCCGGTGGCGGCGAAGGCCAGCCCGGGCCGCCGCCGGCCGAGCGCCACCCGGGCCGCCAGCACCGCCGCCACCAGCAGCAACGGCAGCAGTACGCCCACCGCGGGCTGCCGCGCGGCGGCGCGTACGTCGGCGGAGAGCAGGCCGAGCGCGGTGGCCGCGCCGACGGCGACGAGCGCCACCGGGACGAGCCGGCGGGCCAGCCGCCCGACCGGCGCGGCCTCGGCGGCCGGCAGCCGGAGAGTGAGGAAGGTCGCACCGTGCAGGGCGACCAGCGCGACGACGGCGAGGCCGGTGGCGGCCACGAACGGGGTGAACAGGTGGGTCACGCCGGCGACGTGCCCGTCGGCGTGCAGCGGCACGCCCTGGAGCAGCCCGGCCAGCAGGGCGCCCCAGCCGAGCGCGGCGAGCAGGCTGCCGACGACCACGATCCGGTCCCAGCCGGCGCGGGCCCGTGGGCTCGCCGGGCGGCTGCGCAGTTGCACGCCGACGGTAACCAGGATCACCCCGGTCAGAGCGCCGACCACGGCCGGGTAGAAGCCGGTGAGCAGTTCCCCCTCCAGCACGGGGAAGGCGCCGAACAGGATGCCGACGGCGGCCACCAGCCAGACCTCGTTGCCGAGGAAGAACGGGCCGACGGCGTTCAGGGCGGCGCGGCGGCGGGCGGGGTCGGCGCCCCGGGCGAGCAGCAGGCCGACGCCGTAGTCGTAGCCGCCGAGCACCAGGTAGGTGGCGAAGAAGAGGCCGAGCAGGGCGTACCAGGCGAGTTCCACGTCGTCTCCTCAGGCGAAGGCGGGCTCGGGGCGGGGGTCGGCCGGCGGCTGCTGCGGCGGGCGGCCCAGGGCGGGGTCGTGCGCGCCCCGGGCGGCGTGCCGGGCCAGCAGGACCCAGTTGGTGACGGCGAGGGTGCCGAGCAGCAGGCTGAATCCGATCAGCGAGGCGAGCATCAGCCACGGGTCGACCGGCGACACCGCCCGGTCCACCGGCAGCAGCCCGTACGCGACCCAGGGCTGGCGGCCGACCTCGCGGGCGATCCAGCCGAGGATCACCGCGACGAACGGCAGCGGCAGGGCGAGCAGGATGATCCAGAGCGGGAAGCGCAGCCGCACGGCCCAGTCCCGCCAGAGCAGGGGGAGCAGCAGCCAGAGCAGGCCGAGACCGAAGCCGATCAGGATCATGAAGCCGAGGCCGACGCTGGCCAGCACGGGCGGGCTGTAGTCGCCGGGGCCGAACCGCGCGGTCCAGTCGGCGACCAGCGCGTCCGCCGCGGGGCTTCCGCCGAACTTGGTGGGCTGCACCTGCCCGACCGGGCCGAACTGGGCGAAGCCGAAGCCCTGCACCATGGTGATCGACAGCGCCGCGGTGACCAGGCCGATCCGCAGCGAGGTGCGGAACAGCGCGTAGTCGGGGGTGCGCCGGATCAGGTGCCAGGCGCTGACCGCGGCCATCAGCATCCCGCCGACCAGCAGTGCGGCGAAGACCACGTGGCCGAAGGCCATGCCGAGGCTGGGGTTGGTCAGCAGCGCGGTGAAGTCGGTGAGGTGGGCGACGCCGTCGCGTACCTCGTAGCCGACCGGGTTCTGGAGCCAGGAGTTGGCCACCATGATCCAGAACGCCGAGGCGTACGCGGTGAGCGCGACGCCCCAGAGCAGGGCGAGGTGGACGCCCTTGCGCAGCCGGTGCCAGCCGAAGATCCACATGCCGAGGAACGTCGACTCCAGGAAGAACGCGACCAGCGTCTCGATGGCCAGCGGCGCCCCGAAGACGTTGCCGACGTAGCGCGACAGGCCGCTCCAGTTCAGCCCGAACTGGAACTCCATCACGATGCCGGTGGCGATGCCGAGCACGTAGTTGATCACGTAGAGCTGGCCCCAGAAGCGGGTCAGCCGCTCGTAGACCGGCTTGCCGGTCAGCACGGCGGTGGTCTGCAACCCCACGAGCAGGGTGACCAGGCCGAGGGTGACCACCACGAACAGGAAGTGGATCGAGGTGGTGGTGGCGAACTGTAGGCGGGCGAGGAGCAGCGTGTCCATGGCCGGCTCTCCGTACTGTCGGCTCACTTGTCGTAGTGAGCCTACACGTAGATTACCTACATATAACTACTACGCTTTGTCGTAGAAGACGGTACGACAAGGCGTAGTAGTTTGGGGGCGCATCCGATGCGCCGGGTCAGCTGAGGAAGAGCGAGATCGGCAGGACGGCCAGCGTGGTGGCCACCGACAGGGCGACGGCGCCGAGCACCCGGGGCGGCCGGTCGGCGACCAGCAGGCGCTGCACCCGGACGTCCAGGTCACGGTCGCCGAGACCGAGGGCGCCGGCCGGAGTGATCCGACTTCCGGCTGCGGCGAACCGGCGCAGCGCGCGGCCCAGCGCCTCGGGGTGCGCCTCCCGGGCCTTGTCGTCGGCGCGCATCTCGACCAGCAGCGCGACCCGTTCGTGGATCCCGCGCACCCAGCCGAACCAGGGCAGCGCCCGGCAGAGCGCGGTGAACGGGAGCAGCACGAGGTCGTGCCGTTCCTGGGCGTGGGCCCGCTCGTGGCTGAGCACCGCCGCCAGCTCGGCGCGGTCCAGCAGGCTGAGCGTCCCGGCGCTGACCACCACCTGCGGCTTCACCCCCGGCAGGCAGTACGCCGCCGCGCTCGGGTGGTCGAGCACGAGCGCGCCGGGCGCCGCCGGATCGTTCCGGGCCACCAGGGCGAGCAGGTCCCGGTGCCGGCGCTGGGCGCGCACCGTGTGGAGCAGGGTGCGTACGGTCGCGGTCAGCAGCACGGCGCCGATGCCGAAGCCGAAGGCGACCAGGCTCAACTGGACGGCCCCGAGCCCGGGCGGCAGGGTGCCGTGCACCAGATCGCCGCCCAGTGCCAGCAGCGCGCTCCCGGTCGGCCGCTCGTACGGAGCCAGACCCACCGCGATCGGCAGGCCCACCTCGGAGAGGCCGAGCGCCAGCCCGATCGCCTGCCAGCAGAGGATCGCGACCCGGGGGCTGCGCCACGGCCAGGTGGAGCGGGCCAGCACCTGCGCGGTCAGCAGGCAGGCCAGCATCGACGCGGCGAAGTGCAGAGCGTACGCCACGGCCGTCGCCCTACCGGTCCGCGACCTCGTCGGCGACGGGCGGGCGGACGACCCGGTCGGTCGGCGCCTCGACCCGGTCGGTCAGCTCACCCGGAGCAGCCGGCATGCCGCCGGCGGCCTCGGCGGCCAGCGCGGCGCGCAGCACCTCGGCCTCGGTGCCGGTCACCGAGTGGGCGAAGCGCACCAGCGCGGCGTCCCGGCTGCCGCCGAGGTCGAGGGCGTCGAGCATGAGCTGGGCGATGTGCGCCTCGCGGCTGGCGGCGGCCCGGTAGCGCCAGGCCCGCCCCTCCCGCTCGCGCTGCACCATGCCCTTGCCGGCCAGCCGGTCCAGCACGGTCATCACCGTGGTGTACGCCAGCTCGCGGCCGTCCAGCGCGTCGGCCACCTCGCGCACGGTGATCCCGTCCGACGTGGCGGGGACCGAGTCCCACAGCACGTCCATCACCGCACGTTCGAGATCACCAAGCCGAGTCACGCCGCAATCCTACCCCTGGTAGTAGACCCGTCTCGGGCCAGCACACCCGAGCTGACTCCGCCCGGGGCAGCACACCTGAGCTCGACCCTCTCCCGCGGACCTGACCACGGACGGTTTTCCGGGGAGCCCCGCCCGCGCAGGGATCAAGCCTGACCGCCCGGAGCGGGCGGGGCTCCCCGAAAAACCCCAGGACAGGGACCCGTCACACCCCCTTGGGGTGCCAGACCGTCTTCGTCTCCAGGAGGCTGGTCATCCGCGTGATCCCCGGGTCGGCGAACCAGTCGTGGCCGGCCGGGGCCGGCCGGAGCACCCGCTTCAGGTTCTCCGCCGCCTTGACCTCCAGCTCCGCCGCCAGCTCGGCGTCGGTCACCCCGGTCAGGTCGATCGCGTTGACGTCCATGTGGCTCGCCAGCGTCGGCACGGTCTCCGGCAGGCGGCCGGTCAGGATGTTGACCACCCCGCCCGGCAGGTCGGAGGTGGCCAGCACCTCGGCCAGGGTCACCGCGGCCAGTGGCGCCGCCGGCGAGGCCGCCACCACGACGGTGTTGCCGGTGACGATCGCCGGGGCGATCACGCTGACCAGGCCGAGCAGCGCCGGCGCCTCGGGGGCGACCACGGCCACGACGCCGGTCGGTTCCGGCGACGAGAGGTTGAAGTACGGCCCGGCGACCGGGTTCGCGCCGCCGTACACCTGGGGGAGCTTGTCGGACCAGCCCGCGTACCAGACCCAGCGGTCGACCGCCGCGTCCACCTCGTCGCCGGGCACGCCGAGGGCGACGAACTGCTCGCGCCGGCCCTCCAGCATCTCGGCCACCCGGTAGAGGATCTGACCCCGGTTGTACGCGGTCGCCCCGGCCCAGCCCTTCACGGCGGCGCGGGCGACGACGACGGCGTCCCGCGCGTCCTTGCGCGAGGCCAGCGACACGTTGGAGTCCTGCACGAGATACGACCGTCCCGACTCGCTGCGCGGGAACTTCCCGCCGATGAAGAGCTTGTACGTCTTGCGTACCGCGACCCGCTCAGACATTGAGGTAGCCCTCCAGCCCGTGCCGGCCGCCCTCGCGACCGTAGCCCGACTCCTTGTAGCCGCCGAACGGCGAGGTGGGGTCGAACTTGTTGAACGTGTTGGCCCAGACCACGCCGGCGCGCAGCCGGTCGGCCATCCACAGGATCCGGGAGCCCTTGTCGGTCCAGATCCCGGCCGACAGCCCGTACGGCGTGTTGTTGGCCTTCTCGACGGCCTCGGCCGGGGTGCGGAACGTCAGCACGGACAGCACCGGGCCGAAGATCTCCTCCCGGGCGATCCGGTGCGCCTGGGTGACCCCGGTGAAGATCGTCGGCGCGAACCAGAAGCCGCGCTCGGGCAGTTCGCACGGCGGCGACCAGCGCTCGGCGCCCTCGGCGGACCCGGCCTCGGACAGCTCCCGGATCCGCGCGAGCTGGGCGGCCGAGTTGATCGCGCCGATGTCGGTGTTCTTGTCCAGCGGGTCGCCGACCCGCAGCTGGGCCATCCGCCGCTTCAGCGACTCCAGCACCCGGTCGGCGACGGACTCCTGGACCAGCAGGCGGGAGCCGGCGCAGCAGACGTGCCCCTGGTTGAAGAAGATGCCGTTGACGATCCCCTCGACCGCCTGGTCGACCGGGGCGTCGTCGAAGACGATGTTGGCCGCCTTGCCGCCCAGCTCCAGGGTGAGCTTCTTGCGGGTGCCGGCGACCGAGCGGGCGATCGCCCGGCCGACCTCGGTCGAGCCGGTGAAGGCGACCTTGTCCACACCGGGGTGCTCGACCAGCGCGCGGCCGGTCTCGCCGGCGCCGGTGACGATGTTGACCACGCCGGCCGGCAGGTCGGCCTGCTGGCAGATCTCGGCGAACAGCAGCGCGGTCAGCGGGGTCGTCTCGGCCGGCTTCAGCACGACCGTGTTGCCGGCGGCGAGGGCCGGGGCGATCTTCCAGGCCAGCATCAGCAGCGGGAAGTTCCACGGGATGACCTGCGCGGCCACGCCGAGCGGCTGCGGGTTCGCGCCGAAGCCGGCGTGCTCCAGCTTGTCGGCCCAGCCGGCGTAGTAGAAGAAGTGCGCGGCGACCAGGGGCAGGTCGACGTCCCGGGACTCCTTGATCGGCTTGCCGTTGTCCAGCGACTCCAGCACCGCCAGCTCGCGGGAGCGCTCCTGGATGATCCGGGCGACCCGGAACAGGTACTTGGCCCGGTCCCGGCCCGGCATCGGACCCCAGACCTTCTCGTACGCCTGCCGGGCGGCGCGGACGGCACGGTCCACGTCCTGCGCGCCGGCCTCGGCGACCTCGGCGAGCACCTCCTCGGAGGCCGGGTTGATCGACTTGAAGCCGCCGCCGTCGGTCGGGTCGACGAACTTCCCGTCGACGAAGAGCCCGTACGAGGGCTTGATGTCCACCACCGAGCGGGACTCGGGGGCGGGTGCGTATTCGAACATCGGCTCTCAGTCCAGGGTGAAGTAGTCGGGACCGGAGTAGGTGCCGGTCGTCAGCTTGGTGCGCTGCATGAGCAGGTCGTTGAGCAGGCTGGAGGCGCCGAAGCGGAACCAGTCCGGGTCCAGCCAGTCCGCGCCGACGGTCTCGTTGACCATGACCAGGTACTTGATCGCGTCCTTGGTGGTCTTGATGCCGCCGGCCGGCTTCACGCCGACCTGCCGGCCGGTGGCGGCGCGGAAGTCGCGGACCGCCTCCAGCATCACCAGGGTCACCGGCGGCGTCGCCGCGACCGGGACCTTGCCGGTGGAGGTCTTGATGAAGTCGCCGCCGGCCAGCATCGCCAGCCAGGAGGCGCGGCGCACGTTGTCGTACGTGGCCAGCTCGCCGGTCTCCAGGATCACCTTGAGGTGGGCGTCCCCGCAGGCCTCCTTGGTGGCCACGATCTCGTCGTAGACCTCCTTGTAACGGCCCGCCAGGAAGGCACCCCGGTTGATCACCATGTCGATCTCGTCGGCGCCGGCCGCGACGGCGGCCCGGGTGTCGGCGAGCTTGACCTCCAGCGGGGCCTGGCCCGAGGGGAAGGCGGTCGCCACGCTGGCCAGGTGCACGCCGGAGCCGCGGAGCACCTCGGCGACGTGCGGGACCATCGAGGGATAGACGCAGACCGCCCCGACGTGCGGGCAGGACGGGTCGGCCGGGTCGGGGCGCAGCGCCTTGGCCGCGAGGGCCCGCACCTTGCCGGGGGTGTCCGCCCCCTCCAGGGTCGTCAGGTCGACCATCCGGATCGCCAGGTCGATGGCCTGCGCCTTGGCGGTGGTCTTGATGGAGCGGGTGCCGAGCTGCGCCGCCCGCTGCTCCGCGCCGACCTGGTCCACGCCGGGCAGGCCGTGCAGGAAGGTCCGCAGAGCGGTCTCGGATCGTCCCAGCTCGGAGAGTTCCGACCGGGCCGACGTCGCTGTCGCCGTCATGCTCCGAAGTCTACGCATCCGACCACTGCGTGATCTTGGTCACGGTGCCGTCGGTCGATCCGGGTGGTGAGCGACGTCGCTGCTCCACCCGCACTCGCAGTGCGGGCCCGGGCGGACCGGTAGGTTGAGCGATCGTGGACGTACACGTCATTGACCATCCGCTCGCCCAGTCGCGGCTGACCGCCATGCGGGACACGCGCACCGACTCCTCCTCGTTCCGGGCGGCACTGCACGAACTCACCACCATGCTGGTGTACGAGGCCGCGCGCTCGTTCCCGATCGAGAAGTACCCGGTGCAGACCCCCGTCACCGGCACCGAGGGCACCCGACTGGCGAACCCGCCGCTGCTGGTGCCGGTGCTGCGGGCCGGCCTGGGGATGGCCGACGCCGCGCTCGGCCTGCTGCCGGAGTCGTCGATGGGCTTCGTCGGCCTGGCCCGCGACGAGGAGACGTACGAGCCGCGCGCCTACATGGAGTCGCTGCCCCGGGACCTGAGCGGCCTGCCGGTGCTGGTGCTCGACCCGATGCTCGCCACCGGCGGCTCGCTGGAGCACTGCTGCCGGCTGCTGGCCGACCGGGGCTGCACCGACATCACGGTCCTCTGCGTGCTCGCCGCGCCCGTCGGCATCGAGCGGCTGGAGCGCTCCGGCCTGCCGCTGCGCCTGGTCACCGCCTCGATCGACGAGGGCCTCAACGACCAGAAGTTCATCGTGCCGGGTCTCGGCGACGCCGGCGACCGCCAGTTCGGCGGCATGCCCCGCTTCTAGGCGGCGCCCCCACGCCACGCCACACCACCCGCCCCGGCCCGCCGGGGCGGGTGGCCCCGGCCGACCGGCCGTTCCGCCCCGCCCCGCCGGTGACTTCCGCCCCGGCCGACAGGCCGTCCCGCCCGGCCGGTGAGTTTCCGCCCCGGCCGCCGGTAACGATCCGCCCCGCCCGCGACACATACGTGGTGTCCCTGTCAGGAACTGCGGTCGGGAGATCGATCAGATGAAACCCGTGGGTGAGCGGGACGAGGGCTGGTTCACCAGCCTCTACGCCACGCACTACCCGGACATCGTCAGGTACGGCCTGCGCCGGCTTCCCGATGCCGACGCGGCAGCCGAACTCGCCCAGGACGTGTTCGTCGTCGTCTGGCGGCGGCGCGGCGAGGTGCCCGAACGCGCCCTCCCGTGGCTCTACGCCGTCGCGCGCCACGTCGTCGCGAACCGGTGGCGGTCCCGGCGCGGCGGTCCGAGCCTGCTCCCGCTCGCCGAGGCGGACCACGTGCCGGCACGAATCGTCGAGCCCGACGCCGTCGCGCCGGTGCTCGACCTGCACCGGGCGCTGCACACGCTGCCCGAAGCCGACCAGGAGATCCTCCGGCTGGTCGGCTGGGAGGACCTGAGCGTCGCGGATGCCGCCGTCGTGCTGGGCTGCACCCGGTCCGCCGCCGCTGTGCGGCTCTACCGGGCCCGGCGCCGACTGCGCTCCGCCCTGGCCGCCCCCACCCCCGCCCGCGGCGCCCGGCCGGCGTCCGCCCACCTCTGAGAGGAGCAACATGCACACCAAGCAGCAGGTCCGGGAGCTTCTTCGCCCGGCCGACCCGGCGCGCGACGCCGTCGTACCGCCGTCATCCCTCGCCGCCCACGACCTGATCCTCCGCGCGGAGGACGCGACCGCGACCCCGGCCGGGCCGGCGCGGCGGGCCGCGCCCCGGCGCACCGTGCTCGTCGGCGCGGCCGCCGCGGTGGCCGTGCTCGGCTCCGCCGGGGTGGCACAGGTGCTCCGGGACGGGCCGGTGCCCGCCCCGGCACCCGCGCAGCCGGTCGCCGGGACCGTGCTCAAGCCGGTGGCCTACGAGGTCGTCGCGGGCGAGCCGGCCGGGCCGCACCTGCGGGCCCTCGCCGCGCGCCTCGTGGACGGCCCGCAAGACGAAAGCGGTGGCCGCTACGCCTACCACCACACCAAGTCCTGGGGCGGCCTGAGCGCGTTTTCGCCCGAGGGTCACATGAGGAGCTACGTGTATGAACGTCGCAACTGGGCGGCGCGCGACGGCCGCCGGTGGGGGGACATGGACATCCTGGGCGTCGAGTTCCCCGACGCGGCGTCCCGGGAGTACTTCTCCACGCGGAGGCCGACTCCCGCGACCGTGCCCAGCCCCAGCGGGGCGCCCAGCGGGGTCCGCGAGGAGCCACGCCGAAAGCTTGGAAAGTTGCCCACCGACCGGGCGGCGCTCGCACGCATGCTCCGGACCGATCAGTCGGCGGGCGACGTGGCCATGGCGGCCCACGAAATCTTCGTCACACACCTGGTGCCCCGGCGGACCCGGGCCGACATCCTCACCATCCTGGCGGACAAGCCAGGCTTCGTGTGGCGCGGGCGGGTCGTCGACCGGGCCGGCCGCGAGGGTGTGGCGATCACCGCCGACCTCACCACACCGCCGGAGCTGCGGGTGATCACGCAGCGGGTGCAGATGCTGCTGGTCTTCGACCCGTCGACCGGTGAACTGCTCGCCTACGAGTACCTGGAGCTGGCCCCCCGAAACCGCGTTCTGCACTACCTGTTGCTGCTCCACACCGGTCGTACTGACACGCTCGGCTGACCGGCACGACCGTCGGGGCGGGTGGGGCACACACTCCGCCCGCTCCGGCGACGGTTGGGCGAGGAAGGCGCACGGGCGCGGCGGCGCGCCATCGACGTGGAGTTGGTGCGCGGAATGCGCGCACCCGCTAGCGTCTCCGGCCATGACTGGTGTTGCTCTCGCCGAAGAGCTGCTTCTCCTCGCGTACGACGACGAGACCGGCAAGGCGACCATGCCGCGGATCAGCCTCGACCTGGGGATGGCCGCCGCGGTGTTGATCGAACTGGCCCTGGCCGGGCGGATCGTGTACTCCGAGGGGTCACTGGCGGTGGCCGACCCGACGCCCACCGGCGAGCCGCTCGCCGACGGGGTCCTCGCCCGCATCGCCGCCGACACCCCGCACAGCCCGTCGTCCTGGGTGCAGCGGCTGCGGCACGGCCTGCGCGACAAGATCCTCGAAACCCTGTGCGCCCAGGGCGTGGTGCGCGACGTCGACGAGACCGAGCTGGGCTTCATCCACGTGCACCGCTACCCGACGGTGGATCCCGCCGTCGAGGCGGACACCCGGCGCCGGCTCGCCGAGGCGCTGGCCGACGGGCAACTCCCCGACGAGCGGACCGCCGCCCTGGCCACCCTGGTCGCGGTGCTGCGGATGGAGCCGGCCCTGGGCCTGACCGGCGACGCGGCCCGGGACGCCCACCGCCGCCTGGAGGAGATCGCCGGCGGCGCCGGCTTCTCCGGCAACGTCAGCCTCGACGACTCGGTCGTCCGTCCCTCGGTGGGCCTGGTCGTGGCCGCCCTGGGCAGCGCGGTGGACGCCGCCCTCGGCCCGCGCCGCTGACCCGACGCGCAGGCTGGCGATCCGGCGCTGTCCGCGCCGCTGACGCCACCCGCACGCCCCGATCCGACACCACCCCCGGCCCTTTGCTCTGCTTCAACCCACGCAACACATGTGGCGCGTCGGGTGAAGCAGAGCAAAGGGCGGCGGGTGCCCGGAGGCCCGATCAGAGACCGAGAGCGGTCGCGATCTCCGCGCGCAGGGCCGCGACGGCCTCCGTCGCCCGGGCGCGGGCCGTGGCGACGTCGCCGTCCGCCACCGGCTCCACCACCTCCAGGTACGCCTTCAGCTTCGGCTCGGTGCCGGACGGCCGGATCACCACCCGCGCGGCCCCGGTGCGCAGGATCACCACGTCCGCCTCGGGGAGCAGGTCCTGCGTCTCCGTGACGGGGTGGCCGAGCAGCGCGGTCGGCGTCGCGGCGCGGATCCGGGCCATGGCGTCGGCGATCACCCGCAGGTCGTCCACCCGCACCGAGAGCTGGTCGGTGTGGTGCACGCCGAACTCGGCGGCCAGCTCGTCCAGCCGGTCGGTCAGGGTGTGGCCCTGCGTCTTCAGCCCGGCGGCCAGCTCGGCCACCGTCAGCGCGGCGGTGATGCCGTCCTTGTCGCGGACGTGCTCCGGGGCGACGCAGTAGCCGAGCGCCTCCTCGTAGCCGTAGACCAGCGGCTCGGCCCCGCCGCCGGCCCGCACGATCCACTTGAACCCGGTCAGCGTCTCGTCGTAGGGCAGGCCCCGGGCGGCGCACATGGCCCGCAGCAGGGACGACGACACGATAGTGGTGGCGTACAGGCCGGTGACGCCGCGCCGCATCAGGTGGTCGGCCAGCAGCACGCCCACCTCGTCACCGCGCAGCATCCGCCAGCCGGGCCGGTCGGCGTCCGGCTCCGTGGGACCGGCGACCTCCCCGCGGGCGCTCGCCGCCGGGCCGGTGTCCCGGACGACCACCGCGCAGCGGTCCGCGTCCGGGTCGTTGGCGATGGCGATGTCCGCGCCGGTCGACTCGGCGAGGGCGACCAGCCGGTCCACCGCCCCCGGCTCCTCCGGGTTGGGGAAGGAGACGGTCGGGAACGCCGGGTCGGGCTCGGCCTGCTCGGGCACCACCCCCGGCACGGGGAAGCCGGCCCGGGCGAAGGCCGCGGTGAGCACCGCCGCCCCCACCCCGTGCAGCGGCGTGTACGCCACGGCCAGCTCGCGCGGCCCGTCCGGGTCGATCACTCCGGTGGCCCGCTCCACGTAGGACGCCACCAGGTCGTCGCCGAGCACCTGCCCGGCGGGGCCGAGCGGCACCTCGGCCAGCGGGCCGACCGACCGGATCGCGGCCTCGATGCCGGCGTCGGCCGGCGGCACGATCTGCGCACCCGCCCCGAGCGCCCCGCCCAGCTCCGCGCCGAGGTAGACCTTGTAGCCGTTGTCCTGCGGCGGGTTGTGGCTGGCGGTCACCATCACCCCGGCGACCGCCCCGAGGTGTCGCACCGCGTACGCGAGCACCGGGGTGGGCAGCGGGCGGGGGAGCAGCAGCGCCGGGCGCCCCGCGCCGGTGGCGACCTGGGCCGTCCGCTCGGCGAACTGCCGGGAGCCGTGCCGGGCGTCGTACCCGATCACCAACGGGCCGGAGCCGCCCTGGGCCGCGAGCCAGGCGACCAGCCCGGCGGCGGCCTGGGTGACCACCGCGAGGTTCATCCCGTTCGGACCGGCGCGCAGCGGGCCGCGCAGCCCGGCGGTGCCGAAGGTCAACGGGCCGGCGAACCGGTCGGCCAGCTCCGGGGCGCTGGCCGGCAGGCGGTCGAGCACCGCCCGCAGCTCGTCCCGGCTGGCCGGGTCGGGGTCGTCGTCGAGCCAGCGCCGAGCTTGCTCGCGAATGTCGTCGATGTCAGTGGTTTCCGCCGGCATGCCTCTTGATAGCACGCCAGCGGATCACCGCTTCTTCTTCCCCTGCGATCAGCCGGCGTCGGTGAGCTGGAACGTCTTCACCATCTCGTCGAAGATCGGCTTGCTCTCGGCGAACTTGGCGTCGGTGGAGGTGAGGTAGAACGAGTACGCCTTGCCGTCGTGGACCACGCCGCGCCACACGCCGTGCCGCTTGGTCTCGCCCTCGCCGCAGGTGTACTCGAACTCGGCCGCCTGCTTGCCGACCCACTCCATCTCGTTCATGGCGAGCTGGGCGTACGGCTTGACGCAGGACTTGGAGCGGCTCTTCAGACCGTCCTCGGCGACCTCGGCCCAGCGGATCGAGGTGGTGCGGAAGTCCTCCACGAGGATCCGCACCTTGCGGCCCTCGTCCTGCGGGTCGACGTAGTCGACCCAGTTGCCGGCGCTCTTGCGCTCCCAGCCCTGCGGCACCATGACCCGTACGCCCTTGCCGGAGTGCTCCTTCATCTCGGGCGTGTTGCCGGCCGGGGCCGCCGAGGTCGGGGCGGCCTGCGGGACGGTCGGCGCGTCGTCGCCGCCGGTCAACAGGACGACCGCCCCGATCAGCAGCACCACGGCCAGGCCGCCGGCGGCGGCGAGCTGCACCTTGCGGGGCCAGCCCTTGACGGTGCCGACGACCTGGTTGCCGATCGCGCCAACCCGACCGGCGAGCCCGCCGCCGGCCGCGGCCGGCGCGGTGGCGGGGGTCGCCCAGGGCTGCCCGGTGCCCGGCACCGACCACTGGCCGCCGCCGTACGTGCCGCCGAGGTGCTGGGTGGCCTCCGGCGGGCCGCCGAAGACGGGGGTGCCCGCGCCCATCCGCTGGGTGGCGTCCGGCTGCCCGAAGGCGGGCGCGTCGGCCCCCATCCGCTGGGTGGCGTCCGGCTGGCCGCCGAACCCGACCAGGCCGGCCGCGTTGGTGCGCAGCTGCTGGGTGGCGTCGGAGCCGGCGACCTGCGGCGTGGCCTCGGGGCCGCCGTAGGTGCGGCCGGCCGGCGCGGGCTTGTCCGGGGCCGGCATCGCGCCGGTGGGGGTGTGCAGCGGCCCGGCCAGCGCGTCGGCGTTGGTGTCCTCCATCGCGGTGGGGCTGGCGGGGAGGGCGGCCTGCGCGGGGCGCTCGCCCCGGCGTAGCGCGGCCAGCCGGTCGGTGAGCGACTCGCCGGGGTTGAGCATCGCCCGCCCGCCGATCTGCCCGGTCGGCTTCGGCTGCTCGGGCTGGGCGGCCGGCGGGGCGGGCAGCGGTCGCTGCTGCACCGGCACGACCGAGTACGGGTCGGTCATCGAGTTCACGGCGGCGGCGTTGCTGGTCAGCGGGCCGGCGAGCAGTTCGCGCAGCATCGCCCGGGCGGTGTGCACGTCGAGGCGGCGGGCCGGGTCCTTCTCCAGCAGGCCCATCAGCACCCGGGTCAGCGGCCCGCTGCGCTGCGGCGGGGCGGGCGGGTCCTCGACCACCGCGTGCATGGTCTCGATCGGGTCGCCCTTGTCGAACGGGGGCCGCCCCTCCACCGCCGTGTAGAGCGTGACGCCCAGCGAGAACAGGTCGCTCGGCGGCCCGAACTCCTGGCCCATCGCCCGCTCCGGGGAGATGAAGTGCGGCGAGCCGAGCACCATCCCGGGGGTGGTGAGCTGCACGTCGGTGGGCATCCGGGCCACGCCGAAGTCGGTCAGCACGCAGCGGCCGTCGGCGCAGATCAGCACGTTGGCCGGCTTGACGTCGCGGTGCAGCACGCCGATCGCGTGCGCCACCTCCAGCGCGCCGAGCAGCGCTATGCCGATCTTGGCGACCACCCGCTGCGCGACCGGCCCGTCCTCGATCACCATGTCGGCGAGGCTGCGGGCGTCCAGCAGCTCCATCACGATCCAGGGCCGGCCGCCCTCGGTGACCACGTCGTAGACCTGCACGACGGCCGGGTGCTGGATCGCGGCCGCCGCGCGGGCCTCGCGCAGGGTGCGCTCGTACATGGCGTCGCGGTCGCTGGGGGCCAGACCCGGGGGCAGGACGACCTCCTTGACGGCGACGTCCCGCCGCAGGAGCGTGTCTGTGGCACGCCAGACCGTGCCCATGCCGCCGTTGCCCACCGCGGAACGCAGCGAGTAACGACCACCGATGGTCGTGCCGGGGGTCGCGCGTCCGTTGGGGGGACTGACTGGTCCGCCGCTCCACGTCGGGATCTGAGTCACAGAAAAGCCACCGGGGGAAATCGAGGGGGGCTGGGACACAACCCCCCTATCTTGCTGGTTCCGACGCCCGATGCGAAACCCGACGCGACGGACGTTTACCGAACTGGACCATACGTGCCCTGACGTTCACCTCTCGTCGATGTCCACGGGTCGGGTGTGCGCTATCCCTCACCCGCCGACGCCGTCGCGCGTCCTACCATCCGCTAATGAGCGAACGGCGGTCAAGCGAGTCCGGTTTCCCGATCAAGGGCGTCTACACGGCCGCCGACCTTCCGGAGGACCTGGACTCCCGGCTGGGCGGCCCGGGCGAGTTCCCGTACACGCGGGGGGTCTACCCCACCATGTACACCTCCCGTCCCTGGACGATGCGCCAGTACGCCGGCTTCGGCACCGCCACCGAGTCCAACGCGCGGTACCACCAGTTGTTGCGGGCCGGCACGATGGGCCTCTCGGTCGCCTTCGACCTGCCGACGCAGATGGGCTACGACTCCGACGACCCGATCGCGCACGGCGAGGTGGGCAAGGTCGGGGTGGCCATCGACTCGATCGAGGACATGCGGCTGCTCTTCGACGGCATCCCGCTGGACAAGGTCTCCACCTCGATGACCATCAACGCGCCCGGCTCGGTGCTGCTCCTGCTCTATCAGCTCGTGGCCGAGGAGAACGGCGTCCCCGGCACGGCGCTGAACGGCACGATCCAGAACGACATCCTCAAGGAGTACATCGCCCGGGGGACGTACATCTTCCCGCCGAAGCCCTCGCTGCGGCTGGTCGCCGACACCTTCGGCTACTGCCGCAAGGAGGTGCCGAAGTGGAACACCATCTCCATCTCCGGCTACCACATGGCCGAGGCCGGCGCGACGCCCGCGCAGGAGATCGCGTTCACCCTGGCCAACGGCGTCGAGTACGTCCGGGCCGCGCTCGCGGCGGGGCTGGCCGTGGACGACTTCGCCCCCCGGTTGTCGTTCTTCTTCGTCGCCCGCACGACGCTGCTGGAGGAGGTGGCGAAGTTCCGGGCCGCCCGGCGGATCTGGGCCCGGCTGATGCGCGACGACTTCGGCGCCAAGGACCCGAAGTCGATGATGCTGCGCTTCCACACCCAGACGGCGGGCGTGCAGCTCACCGCCCAGCAGCCCGAGGTGAACCTGGTCCGGGTGGCGGTGCAGGGGCTCGGCGCGGTGCTCGGCGGCACGCAGTCGCTGCACACCAACAGCTTCGACGAGGCCATCGCGCTGCCCACCGAGAAGGCGGCCCGGCTGGCGCTGCGCACCCAGCAGGTGCTGGCGTACGAGACCGACCTGACCGCCACCGTCGACCCGTTCGCCGGCTCGTACGTGGTGGAGGCGATGACCGCCGAGATCGAGGCGGCGGCGACCGAGCTGATGGACCGGGTCTTCGACCACGGTTCGGCGGTCGACGCCATCGAGGCGGGCTTCCAGAAGCGGGAGATCGAGCAGTCCGCGTACCGGATCGCGCAGGAGATCGACTCCGGCGAGCGGGTGGTGGTGGGCCTCAACCGGTTCGCCATCGACGAGGAGGAGCCGTACGAGCCGCTGCGGGTCGACCCGGCGATCGAGGCGGCGCAGGCCGAGCGGCTGGCCCGACTGCGCGCCGAGCGGGACGCGGGCGCGGTCGAGCGGGCGCTGGCGGAGCTGCGCGCCGCCGCCGAGGGCACGGAGAACGTGCTCTACCCGATGAAGGAGGCGCTGCGGGCCCGCGCCACCGTCGGCGAGGTCTGCGGCACCCTGCGCCAGGTGTGGGGGTTGCACCGCCCGGCCGACCGCTTCTGACCGCTTCCGACCTGACCGGCCGTCGGCCGTTCCGGCGGATCCCGCAGACCGGTCGGTCGGGGCGTTTGCGCAGGTCGCGCCGCGTGCCGGGCGAGCGCTACAGTCGGAGTCAGTTCCCGTCGCCGATCGGCGACGCAGACCGCGGGAGCGGGCCCGGCGACGCCGCCGGAGGGCTTCCGCGTGCGGCGGGGCGGCGTGGCCCACCGGTCACGGCGGTTGCCGGAGGGGTTCGGGGGTATCCCGACGGGGTGGACCCGGACGCACACGGTGTGCGGTCGTTCCGTGCCCGGTCGTGTGACCGTCTTCGGAGCCTCGCCGCCGACAGCGGTCGCGTAATTGTCGGAGTGTCAGTTCACCGGACCGACTAATGCGACAATTCGGAACGACGGCTCCCGAGATCGGCGTCGATTTGGTGACGGCCGGGTCGGTTACGCGGTGTAGGAGGTGTGGGGCAGATGACGGCGTTCAATCGCGATCTACCTGCTGTCCCGCAGATCTACGAACGCTCCCAGCAGGGCATTCGTGACGCTGCGCGCTCTGATCATCACCGGAACGAGGTTGCGCAGCGTCACCGCCGGAGGTCTAGGCTGTCTGCTGTTCCTGATGATCCATCCATTTCTAGCGAACGAGAATTCGACGTGACGAGTGCGTTGACGCTGCCGACCGGCAGCCAGCTGGCGTCGTCCTGGCCGGAGGCGCCGTCCGGGTCCGAGCCCCTGCCGTTCGAGCTGGACCACCTGCTCGCCCTCCGGGTACCCGGGCTGATCGCCACCCGTCGTCACCTCCACTCGCATCCGGAGCTCTCCGGCGAGGAGTTCGAGACGGCCGCCCTGATCGCCCGGGAGCTCTCCCTGGCGGGGCTGAGCCCGCGACTGCTCCCCAAGGGCAACGGGGTCATCTGCGACATCGACGGCCGCCCCGACGGCCCGGTGGTCGCGCTGCGCGCCGACATCGACGCGCTGCCGCTGACCGACTCGAAGGACGTGCCGTACCGCTCCACCGTGGACGGCGTCTGCCACGCCTGCGGCCACGACGTGCACACCACGGTCATGCTCGGCGTCGGCATGCTGCTGGCGCAGCTCGCCGACCTCGGCGAACTGCCCGGCCGGGTCCGGTTGATCTTCCAGCCGGCCGAGGAGATCCTGCCCTGCGGCTCGCTGGAGGTCATCGAGGCCGGCGGCCTCGACGACGTGGTGCAGATCTTCGCGCTGCACTGCGACCCGAACCAGCCGGTCGGCAAGGTCGGCCTGCGGGTCGGCCCGATCACCGCCGCCGCCGACAACGTCACCGTCCGGCTCACCGGCCCCGGCGGGCACACCGCCCGACCGCACCTGACCGTCGACCTGGTCGACGCGCTGGGCCGCCTGATCACCGAGGTGCCGGCCCTGGTCAGCCGCCGGGTGCCGGCCAACAGCGGGCTGCTGCTGGTGTTCGGCCACGCCTCGGCCGGCACCCGTTACAACGTCATCCCCTCCGAGGCGTCCGCCTCCGGCACCCTGCGGGTGATGGACCGCGACACCTGGGAGCTGGCCCCCAAGATCGTGGGTCAGGTCGTCCGCGACGTCATCGCGCCGACCGGGGCCACCGTCGACCTGGAATACCTGCGCGGTCGCCCCCCGGTCAGCAACGACTCGCGGGCCATCCAGATCCTGACCGCCGCCACCGCCGCCGCGCTCGGGCCGGAGGGCATCGCCGAGACCCCGCAGAGCATGGGCGGCGAGGACTTCTCCTGGTACCTGGAGTACGTCCCCGGCGCGCTCGCCCGGCTCGGCGTGGGCCGCTCCGGCCCGAACGTGGACCTGCACCGCGCCTCGTTCGACGTCGACGAGCGGGCCATCCCGGTCGGCGTGCGGCTCATGGTCCAGACCGCGCTGCGGGCACTGGCGGCGGCGCGGTAGGCAGCGGCGCCGCCGGCCCGGCCGGCGTCACCGGCGGCGGGCCCCTGCGCCGCCGCCGGCGCAGCACCACCAGCAGCACCGCCAGCGGTACGCCGAACACCAGCAGCCAGGGCAGCACCGCACCGAGCACGGTCAGCAGGACGGTCATCGAGGTGAGGAAGACCTTCCAGCCGCCCTTGAGCCCGACCAGGAAGCCGATCTCGGTCTCCTCGTCGGCGGTGCTGACGTCCGGCCCGACCAGCGACACGGTGATCGTGGACAGGCTCGCCAGGTCCGCCAGCCGCTCCTTCTTCGCCTCCAGCGAGGCCAGGTCGGACTCCCGGCGGGACAGCTCGTTCTCCAGCGACACCAGGTCCGTGATCGTGGTGGCCCGGGCCAGCAGCCGGCGGGCGCTCTCCACCCGGGCGCGCTGGGTGGTGATCCGGGCGTCCAGGTCGACCACCTGCTCGGTGACGTCCTCGGTGTCGATCTCCCGCCGCTCCTGTCGGCCCAGCTTCGCCAACTCGTCGACGACCCCGTAGAACTTCGCTGCCGGCACCCGCAGCTCCAGCTGCGCCGTCGCGTCGGCATCGGCGCTGCGCCGCTGGTCGCCGCCGACGAAGCCGCCGGCCGCCGTCACGGTGGCGATCGCGCTCCGCGCGGCGGCGTCCACATCGTCCACCTGCACCCGCATCGTGCCGGTGTAGATGATGGACCGCTGATCCACCCGCAGGTCCGGCGCGCCCGCGCCGCCGCCCTGCTCGGCCTGCCCGCCGCCCTGCTCCGCCGCGCCGCCGGCCCGGTCCTTGTCCGCCGAGGCGGCCTCCGGCGCGCTGGCGGCCGAGTCCTTGTTCCCGCCGGAGTCGCCGCTGCCGCAGGCCGCCAACCCCAGCAGCGCCACCAGCGCGGCGGCCGTCAGCCGTACGCCCCGACGCCGTCGTTCCCGTCCGTCCATCCCGGCTCCCCTCGTCCTCGCCCCCGTGCGGGGCGATACGTCAGACGCGGCGCGCCAACACGCCGGTTCCGGCAGACTGCGCTCAGGACATCACGATTCGATAATCTTGGAGTCACGATGCACATCACCAAGTACGCCCACTCCTGCCTCCGGGTGGAGCACGACGGGGGAGTGCTCGTCGTCGACCCGGGTGTGTTCAGCGAGCCCGCGGCGCTCGACGGGGCGGACGCGGTGCTGATCACCCACGAGCATCCCGACCACGTGCACGTCGAGGCGGTCACCCGGCAGCTCGACCGGCGTCCGTTCCGCATCCACGGCCCGGCCTCCCTCGCCGGCACCCTGGGCGACGCGGCCGAGGCGCTCGACCCGGTCCAGCCCGGACAGTCGTTCACCGCCGCCGGGGTGCCGGTGCGCGCCTACGGCGGCCGGCACGCCGTGATCCACCCCGACATCCCGGTGGTGGACAACCTGGCCTACCTGATCGGTGACGTGGTCTACCACCCCGGGGACTCCCTGGTCGTCCCGGAGGACGTGCAGGTCGACACGCTCTTCCTGCCGATCCACGCCCCGTGGACGAAGTTCTCCGAGTCGTTGGACTTCCTCCGCGCGGTGGCCCCGCGCCGGGCGTACGCGCTGCACGACGGGCTGCTCAACGACCACGGGCTCGGCGTCCTGAACAGCAACTTCACCCGACTCTCCGAGGTCGACTACCGCCGGCTCGAACCGGGCACCCGAATCGACGCCTGACGGCGATGCCCGGCCCGCCCCGAGAGCTGGTGCACCGGCTCTACACCACTCCGCCGGACCGGTTCGTCGCGATCCGCGACGAGGCCGCCGCCGAGGCGCGCCGGGCCGGCGACCCGAAGACCGCCCGGGAGATCGCCCGGCTGCGTCGCCCCACCGTGGCCGCCTGGCTGGTCAACCTGCTCGCCATCCGCCGCCCCGAGCTGGTCGCCGACCTGGCCCAGCTCGCCGAGGCGCTGCGGTCCGCCCAGCGCGAACTGCGCGGGCCCCGGCTGCGGGAGCTGTCCGCCCAGCGGCGGGCGGTGGTCGGCGCGCTCGTCGCCGAGGTGCGCAAGCTGGCGGCCGAGGCCGAGGGGGCGCCGTCGGCCGGGAAGCTGCCGCTGGCCGAGGTGGAGGGCACCCTCAACGCCGCGCTCTCCGACACCGAGGTCGCCGAGCAGGTCCGCTCCGGCCGGCTGCTGCGGGCCGCCAACTACGCCGGGTTCGGGGAGGTGCCCCGCCCGCAGCTGCGCCTGGTGACCGGCGGCGAGGAGCCGGAACCGGAGCCCCGGCCCGAGCCGGCCGGGAAGCGGCGGGCCGGCGCCGACCGGGCCGCCCTCCGCGCCGAGCAGGCGGAACGAGCGGCCCGGGCGGAACGGGCCCGCCGGCGGCGGGCGCTGGAGAAGGAGCTGGCGAAGGCGCGTACCGACCAGGAACGGGCCGAGGCGGAGCTGGCCGACGCGACGGCGGCCGAGCACGACGGCGCCGCCGCCCTGGACGCGATCGAGGCGGAGCTGGCCGAGCTGGAGCGGCGGCGGGCCGTCGCCGAGCAGGACCTGAGCCGGGCGAAGCTCGCCCGTCGCGGGGCGGAACGGACGGCCACCGCCGCCCGCCGCCGCGCCGGCGAGGTCGAGGCGGCGGTCGAGGCCCTCGACGCCGAAGCGGGGGATGCCGAGCCGGGCGACGACGCGGCAGACTGACCCCTGTGGACGGACGGGTCGACCCGGGAGCGGGCGGATGACGCCGGAACAGGTCGCCGCGGCCAGCAAGCCCGTGGTGCTCGAACTCGGTGACGCGTTCACCCGCTGCCCGACCACCCTGCGCCGGGCGCGGCTGCTCGGGATCTCCGGCTGGGCGTTCTACGTCACCGGCCGGGCCGGCGCCCTCGGCGACGTCCGGGCCGAGACGGTCGCCGCCGCCCTCGGCTTCCTCGCCCCCGACGCGGTCGCCGACGGTTGGGATGCGGCCCTGCGCACCGTCCGGCCGGTCGAGGTGGCCGCCGCCACCCTCGCCGAGTGCTGCCGTTGGGGTGACGAGCACCTCGACGCCCTCCCCGGGGCGGGTCGGCTCGCGGCGCTGCTCGGCCGGGCCGTCGAGGCGGCGGACGCCAGCGGCATGCCGCTCTTCGCCGCGTGGCGGGCGATGCCGGTGCCGGAGCGCACCGCCGGCGCCCGGGCGGCCGTCGGCCTGCGCCTGCTCCGGGAGCACTTCGCCGGGGCCTACCTGCTCGCCGTCCGGGCCGGCGGGATGACCCCGCTGGAGGCCGTGCTCGCCGGGCCGGAGGGGGAGGCGGGCGCGGTGGCCTGCGGTTGGCAGCCGCCGTACCCGCCGGTCGGGCCGCTGGTCCGGCGGCGCCTCTGGGCCGAGGCGGTGACCGACCGGTTGGCCTCGCCGGCGTTCGCGGCACTCGGCTCGGCGGACGGCGCCGAGCTGGTGGACCTGCTCCTCGCGACCCGGGCCCACCTGGCGGGCCGGGGCTGAGCCGGCTCCCCGCCCGCACCCGTGCCGGCACCCCGGACCGGTACGGCGTTCGGCGCTCGGCGCCCGGAGCCCGGAGCCCGGACCGGCGTGACGTGGGGCCGCGCGAAATTCGGCGGCGTTCCGCCGGCCCGCCTGTCAGGATCGCCCCCGTGACTCTCCCCGCCGGCTGGCACGCCCGCCGCCCCACCCTCGACGACGTGCCGGCGATCCTGGCCGTGGTGCACGCCGCCGACACCTTCGCCGTCGGTTACCCCGACTTCGACGCCGAGGACGTCACGGCCGCGCTGACCGCGCCGTTCTTCGACCCGGCGCGCGACTCGTGGCTGGTCACCGACCCGGAGGGCGTGGTCGTGGCCTGGGCGACGCTGGACAATCCGACCGGCGCGGGACGCGAGTTCGTCGAGGTGTACGTGGACCCGGAGCGCGGCGCCGACGTGCGCGCGCCGCTGCTCGCCCGGCAGCTCGACCGCGTCGCCGAACGCGCCGCCGAGCGGGGCGTGCCGGCGCTGACCGTCCGCACCGCCGGCTTCGCCCCTGAGACGCGCTGGGCGGCGGAGCTAACCGAGGCCGGGTTCACCCTCGCCAAGCGGTACGTGCGGATGCGCCGCCCGCTGGCCGGGCTGCCCGCCGAGCCGCCGCCCCCGCCCGGGGTGACCGTCCGCCCGCTGCGCGGCGACGACGAGGCCGACCTGCGCGAGTTCCACCGGATCTACGACATCGCGTTCCGGGACACCCCGGACTACGAGCCGGTCGGGTTCGACCGCTGGCGGCAGCAGGTCACCCAGCACGGCACCACCTGGGACGAGTGGTTCGTCGCCGAGGTCGACGGGGTGTCGGCCGGCGCGCTCCAGTCCTCGGACCAGGCGCTGGAGCAGAACGAGGGCTTCGTACGCAGTCTGTCGGTGCTGCCGGCGTACCGGCGGCGGGGGGTGGGGGCGGCGCTGCTGCGGCGGGGCTTCACCGTCTATGCCGCCAAGGGCCGGGAGGCCGCCGGGCTGGGCGTCGACCTGACCAACCCGACCGCCCCGGTCACGCTCTACCGGTCGGTGGGGCTGCGCGAGGTGCGCTGGACCGACATGTACGAGCTGGTCGTCCCGGCCGCGGGTGTGTGATTGACGACCCCGGCCGGGGCCGGATCGAGGCGGCGACCCGCCCGGTAGCAGACTGGGGGCCGTGGGAAACGCGCTGGGCCGACGAGCCGCGTCAGGCCGACGCGGTGCCGGTGGGGCGGGACCGCAGCTCGGTGACGTAGTCGTCCGGCGCGCCCGCCTTCTCGGCGGCGTTCGCGATCTCCGACAGGTACCACGAGGTGGGCAGGCCGCCCTCGTAGCCGTCGAAGACGTAGACCCACGCGGTCACGTCCCCGTCGAGGGTGGAGACGCGCACGTGCAGCTTGCGGTACGTGCCGGCGGTCACCCCCTCGATCTCGTCGAGCTGGGCGGCGTCGTAGGGGTGGATGTCGTAGAGCGCCACGAACACCCGGTCGCCGGGGGACTCGACGACGGTGCTGACCGCGCCCTCCCAGCCGATCACGTCCTCGCCCGCGAAGGTGAGCCGCCAGCCTTCCAGCCAGCCGGTGCCCACCATCGGCGAATGTGGGCAGTAGGCGCGCATGCGGGCGGGGTCGAGGTTTGAGCCGTAGGCGGCGTAATGACGCACGGCGATGACGATAGCCCGCCCGCCGGGTGGGGGAGAATACGACGGTGCGTGTCGGACGCGTTCGGGAGAAGAAAGTCACTGTGAGCACTGACGAAGGGCGAGCGCTGTGAGCCGGATCGTGATCATCGGCGGCGGACCGGCGGGCTACGAGGCCGCCCTGGTCGCCGCGCAGCTTGACGCCGACGTCACCGTCGTGGAGGCCGAGGGCGCCGGCGGGGCCTGCGTGCTCTCCGACTGCGTCCCGTCGAAGACCTTCATCGCCAGCTCGGAGGTGGTGACCGGCTACCGGGACACCGAGGAGTTCGGGGTGCACTCCGACGGGCTGGAGGCCGTAACCGTCGACGCCCGGGCGGTGCACGAGCGGGTCAAGCGCCTCGCGCTGGCGCAGTCCGCCGACATCCACGCCAAGCTGGTCAAGGCGGGGGTGACCTTCGTCGCGGGCACCGCCCGGCTCGGCGAGGACACGCTCGGCCACACCCACCGCGTGGTCGTCACCCCGGCCGACGGCGGCGGGGAGCACGCGATCGACGCGTCGACCGTGCTGATCGCCACCGGCGCCACCCCGCGCCAACTGCCCACCGCCGTACCGGACGGCGAGCGCATCCTGACCTGGCGCCAGGTGTACGACCTGCCGGAGCTGCCCGAGCACCTGGTCGTGGTCGGCTCCGGCGTCACGGGCGCCGAGTTCGCCAGCGCCTACCTCGCGATGGGCGTGCAGGTGACCCTGGTCTCCAGCCGCGACCGGGTGATGCCGCACGAGGACGCCGACGCGGCGATGGCCATCGAGCGGGTCTTCCGCAACCGGGGCATGAGCATCCTGAACAACTCCCGGGCCGACGCCGTGCGCCGCACCGCCGACGGGGTGGAGGTCGAGCTCTCCGACGGCCGGAAGGTGTCCGGCTCGCACGCGCTGATCGCGGTCGGCTCGATCCCCAACACCGCCGACCTGGGCCTGGCCGAGTACGGCGTCGAGCTGGCCCGGGGCGGGTACGTCACCGTCGACCGGGTCTCCCGCACCAACGTGCCCGGCATCTACGCCGCCGGCGACTGCACCGGGGTGCTGCCGTTGGCCAGCGTCGCCGCCATGCAGGGCCGGATCGCGATGTGGCACGCGCTCGGCGAGGCCGTCCGGCCGCTACGGCTGCGTACCGTCGCGGCGAACGTGTTCACCGACCCGGAGTTGGCCACCGTCGGCGTCTCGCAGGACGAGGTCGACGCCGGCAAGGTGCCGGCCCGGCAGGTCATGCTGCCGCTGGACGGTAACGCCCGCGCGAAGATGGACGGCCTCGCCGATGGCTTCGTCAAGCTCTTCTGCCGACCGGCGAGCGGCCAGGTGATCGGCGGCGTGGTGGTGGCGCCGAAGGCGAGCGAGCTGATCCTGCCGATCACCATGGCGGTGGAGAACAACCTCACCGTCAACGAGCTGGCCCAGACGATCACGATCTACCCGAGCCTGTCCGGCTCCATCACCGAGGCCGCCCGCCAGCTCATGCTCCACGAGCTGGAGTGACCCGGCCGCCCGGGAGGTCGGCCGTGGGTGACCGGCGGAGCAGGGTGACCGCGACGACGGCGAGCACGGCGACCTCGGTGAGGATGAGCAGCCGCTCGACCAGCCCGAGCAGCAGCCGGTCGCCCGGGTAGGCCGACCAGACCATCGTCGCGGCGAGGGCCAGGCTGACCAGGGTGAGCCGGCGGACCGCGCGGGCGACGGCCGGCAGCCGGGCCGCGAGCAGCCAGCCGGCGAACGGCAGCGCCAGGAAGGCGACCACCGAGGCGTACCGGTGGACGTAGGCGGCGGTGTCCATGGGCAGGCCGGGCTCGTTCGTCGGCACGAGCGCGGCCAGCAGCAGCCCGCCGATCCAGGCGGCCAGGAGCAGCTCGGCGGCCCGCCCCGGTCGGGCGGCGGGGGAGCGGTGCGCGCGCCGCAGGGCGGGCAGGAGCACGGCGCTGGCCGCGGCGAGCACGACCATGGCCGCGTCGATCACGCCGCCGCGGTCGGAGACCGCGAAGTCGCTGACGGTCAGTGCCCAGGGGTTCAGGTCGTCGTTCACCTCGACGTGGCCGATCACGGCGAGCAGCGCCGCCACGGCGATCCCGCCGAGGGCCAGCAGTCCACTGTTCCGGGTAGCAGGCATGCCTCAGCCTGTCCCGCAGGGGACCCCAGACGGATCCGGGCGGGCCACCGAGATCGGCCCCGGGGACCACCCCTAGGCGGCCGGGGTGGTCAGTCCGCCCCGGGAACGTCCGTCCGCGCCCCGACGACGACCGGTGCCGCCGGATCCGGCTCGGTCGCCCGCCGGGCGCCGACGGCGGTCATGGCCCAGCCCGCCGCCGCGAACCCGGCCGCCGCCACCGCCGCGATCACCGCCAGCCGCCAGGCCGACTCGGTCAGCGCCGTCCCGCCCAGGTGCCCGACCAGCCCGCCGTACGTCGCCCAGCCCAGCGCCGCCAGGCCCTCGTAGAGCAGGAACAGCCGGTACGGGTACCGGCTGCGGCCGGCCGAGAAGCAGGCCGCCATCCGGCCGCCCGGCACGAAGCGGCAGAGCAGGATGACGAGCGGGCCGGGCCGGCGCAGCCCCTGGGTGACCCGGCTGGCGACCCGTCGGGCCCGGCCCGGCGCGACGTCGCGCGGCGACCGGCGGTCGGGCGCGCCCCGCCCGAGCAGGTAGCAGGCGACGTCTCCGGCGAAGACGCCGAGCGCGCCGACGGCGATGGTCACCGGCAGGTCCAGCCCGCCGTACACGGTCAGGGCGCCGCTGGTGATCATGACGACCTGGGTGGGGATCACCGGGACGAAGGCGTCGGCGACCAGCAACCCGAGCAGCGCGAGGTACGCCCAGGTCGGCGACGCGACCTCAGTGAGTAGTTCGGGCACCACTGCCACCTCGCCGAATGGGGCCGATCGGTGTACCGAGCCTGACGGCGTGTCCGGTGTCACCGGGCACGGCCCTGGCTCGTGGTGACCACCGACACGGCAGGGCTACCCGGGACCAACGAGCGGGCGTCGGCGAAGGTGACGCGACGGCGTACCGCCGCCGGAGGTCGGCGGATCGGCGTCGGGGGTCGGCGGATCGGCGTCGGTCGGCGTACCGTTGTCGGCGCGCGGCCCCATCACCGTCGGGTCCCCCGTTCTCGACGACCGGGCCGCCGCGGGCCGCCGGCAGGTCCCGTGCCGGCGGCCCGCCCCCGTTCCGCGGCCCGTCCGCTCCCGCGACCCCGGGCAGGGCGCGAGGTGCCGCGCCGCCCGCGAAAAACCGGCTGCGGCCCCCGCGCGGGCGGGCGTACCGTCGCCGCATGAGCAGTGCGGTGCTGACGACGACGCCGGGAGACCCCGGCGCGCCGCACTGACCTGACCGTCGACGAGGCCCCGGGGCGATCCGCCCCGGGGCCTCGTGGCGTCCGGTGACCGGGTCGCCTCCGGGTCGTACCCGATCAAGGAGCGCGACATGATCGACCACCGCAGGCTCGGCCGGGAGCTGGACCTGTTCGTCTCCGACCCGCTGGCCGGCGCCGGGCTGCCGCTCTGGCTGCCGGCCGGCGCCGCCGCCCGGCACGCCGTCGAGGAGTACGTCCGCGACCTGGAGCGCCGGGCCGGCTACCGGCACGTGCACACCCCGCCGCTGGGCAAGCGGGAGCTGTTCGAGCTCTCCGGCCACCTCGGCTACTTCGCCGACGACATGTTCCCCCCGATGAGGCTCTCCGCCGACGACGAGTTCGTGTTGCGCCCGGCGCTCTGCCCGCACCACGCCCTCGTCTACCGGGCCCGCGGCCGCTCCTACCGGGAACTGCCGCTGCGGATCGCCGAGCTGGGCGGCATGTACCGGGCCGAGCGCTCGGGGGTGCTCGGCGGGCTGTCCCGGGTGCGGGCCATCTCGCTCAACGACGCGCACAACTTCTGCGCCCTGGAGCAGGTGGGCGAGGAGGTGGCGGAGATCCTCCGGCTGATCCGCGAGGCGCACGCCGCGCTCGGCGTACGGCCGGCGGGGTTCCGGCTGTCGCTGCGCGGGCCGGGAGCGAAGTACGTCGGGAACGACGACCAGTGGGCGCGGGCCGAGGAGCTGCTCCGCGCCGCGCTCGACGGGGTGGAGTTCACCGAGGCCCCCGGGGAGGCGGCGTTCTACGGGCCGAAGATCGACATCCAGGTGCTGGACGCCGCCGGGCGGGAGTCCACCCTCTCCACCGTCCAGCTCGACTTCGACAAGCCGGAGCGGTTCGACCTGTCGTACACCGACCCGACCGGGGGGCGGCGTCGACCGGTGATGGTGCACCGCAGCCTCGTCGGCAGCATGGAGCGGCTGTTCGCGTACCTGATCGAGGTGCACGAGGGCGCCTTCCCCGCCTGGTACGCCCCGGTGCAGCTGGTCGTGCTGCCGGTCGGGGACGAGCAGGTTGGGGCGGCGGCCCGGCTCGCCCGGGACGCGCTCGCGGCGGGGCTGCGGGTCGAGGTGGAGTCGGCCGGTTCGCTGGGCGCCCGCATCCGCGACGCCGCCCGCGCCCGGGTCCCGTACGCCGCCGTGATCGGTCCCCGCGAGGCGGCCGAGGGCGACGTCTCGCTGCGCCTGCGCGGCGGCCGCGCCCTGGCCCCGATGCCCGCCGCCGACGCCCTCCGGCTGATCGGCGCGGTGGTGGCCGGGCGCGGCGCGGCCCTCCTCCCGGCGCACTGAGCCTCCGCCCGGCCCCGGCCCCGGCCCCGTCGCCCGGCCGCCCGTCGCGGCCGGGCGGTCTGTCGTCACGACGACCACCGTCACAGCGACGCCGGCTCGGGGTCGGGCCGGGCGGCGGCGGTGAACTGCGACTGGTACAGCCGGTGGTACGCGCCCCGCGCGGCCAGCAGCTCGTCGTGCGTGCCCTGCTCCACGATCCGGCCGTCCTCCATCATCAGGATCAGGTCGGCGTCGCGGATGGTGGAGAGCCGGTGCGCGATGACGAAGCTGGTGCGGTCCGAGCGCAGGGCGGCCATCGCCCGCTGGAGCAGCACCTCGGTGCGGGTGTCCACGGAGCTGGTCGCCTCGTCCAGGATCAGCAGCGACGGCTCGGCGAGGAACGCCCGGGCGATGGTGATGAGCTGCTTCTCGCCCGCGCTGACGTTGCTGCCCTCCTCGTCGATCACCGTGTCGTAGCCGTCGGGGAGGCTGCGCACGAACCGGTCCACGAAGGTCGCCCGGGCCGCGGCCAGGATCTCCTCCTCGGTCGCGCCCGGCCGGCCGTAGGCGATGTTGTCGCGGATGGTGCCGCCGAAGAGCCAGGTGTCCTGGAGCACCATCCCGACCCGGCCGCGCAGGTCGTCGCGGCGCATCGTGGTGATGTCCACCCCGTCCAGGGTGATCCGGCCGGCGTCCAGCTCGTAGAAGCGCATGACCAGGTTGACCAGGGTGGTCTTGCCGGCCCCGGTCGGCCCGACGATGGCGACGGTGTGCCCGGGCTCGGCCACCAGCGACAGGTCCTCGATCAGCGGCTTGTCCGGGGCGTACCGGAAGGAGACGTGCGCGAACTCGACCCGGCCGTGCGGGTCGCGCACCCGGGCCGGCTCGGCCGGGTCGGGGCTCTGCTCCTCGGCGTCGAGCACCGCGAAGACCCGCTCGGCGGAGGCCACCCCGGACTGGAGCAGGTTCGCCATCGAGGCGACCTGGGTGAGCGGCTGGGTGAACTGCCGGGAGTACTGGATGAACGCCTGCACGTCGCCGAGGCTCATCGACCCCGACGCCACCCGCAGGCCGCCGACCACGGCGATCGCCACGTAGCTGAGGTTCCCGACGAACATCATCGCCGGCATGATGATCCCGGAGATGAACTGGGCGCCGAAGCTGGCCCGGAAAAGCTCCTCGTTCTTGGCGGTGAAGGCGGCCTCCACCTCGCGCTGCCGGCCGAAGACCTTGACCAGCTCGTGGCCGGTGAACGCCTCCTCGATCTGGCCGTTCAGCTCGCCGGTGTGTGTCCACTGGGCGATGAACTGCGCCTGCGACCGCTTGGCGATCGCGCCGGTGACGACGACCGACACCGGCACCGCGACCAGCGCCACCAGGGCCAGCAACGGCGAGATCCAGAACATCATGGCCAGCACGCCGAACACGGTGAGCAGCGAGGTGAGCAACTGGCTCAGCGTCTGCTGGAGGCTGGTCGAGATGTTGTCGATGTCGTTGGTGACCCGGCTGAGCAGCTCGCCGCGTGGCTGCCGGTCGAAGTAGGGCAGCGGCAGCCGGTTGAGCTTGTCCTCCACGTCGGCGCGCAGCCGCAGCACGGTCCGCTGCACCACGCCGTTGAGCAGCCAGCCCTGCCACCACATCAGCGCGCTGGCCGCCAGGTAGAGGCCGAGCGCCAGCAGCAGCACCCGCGCCAGCGCGGCGAAGTCGATGCCCACGCCGGGCACCACGTCCATCCGCGCCAGCATGTCGGCGAAGCTGTCGTTGCCGGCCGCCCGGGCCGCGGCCACCGCCTGGTCGGCGGTGGTGCCCGCCGGCAGCTGCCGGCCGATCACCCCGGTGAAGATCAGGTCGGTGGCGTGCCCGAGCACCTTCGGCCCGACCACGCTCAGCCCGACGCTGACCACGGCCAGCGCGATCACCGCGACGAGCGCGAGGCGGTCCGGGCGCAGGCGGCGCAGCAGCCGCCGGGCCGACGGCCCGAAGTTCATCGACCGCTCGGCGGGCATTCCGGCCCCCGCCCACGGCGGGCCGCCGCGCTGCCCGCCGCCCGGCAGCCGCTTCGGCGTCCGCGCGTCGGCGGCCGGCTTCTGCTGCGGTACGGCGCTCACGCGGCCACCTCGCTCCGCTCGGCGGCGGCGCGAGGCGCCACGCTGCTGTGCCTGATGGTTCGCTCGCTCCGCTCGCTCACGCGGCCACCCCCGTCGTGTTCTGCGACGCCACGATCTCGGCGTACGTCGGGCAGGTGTCCAGCAACTCGTCGTGTCGGCCCATCCCGACCACGCCCCCGTCCTCCAACACGATGATCTGGTCGGCCTCGACGATCGTGGAGACCCGCTGCGCCACGATCACCACGGCGGCGTCCGCGGTGACCGGCCGCAGCGCCGCCCGCAGCCGCGCGTCGGTGCCGAGGTCGAGCGCGGAGAAGGAGTCGTCGAAGAGGTAGATCTCCGGCCGGCGCACCAGGGCCCGGGCGATCGCGAGCCGCTGCCGCTGCCCGCCGGAGACGTTCGTGCCGCCCTGCGCGATCGGCGACGCCAGCCCCTCGGGCATCGCCTCGACGAAGTCCCGCGCCTGGGCGATCTCCAGCGCGTCCCAGAGTTCCGCGTCGGTCGCGTCCGGGTTGCCGTAGCGCAGGTTGCTCGCCACCGTCCCGGTGAACAGGTAGGGCTTCTGCGGCACCAGCCCGATCCGGCGCCACAGCTCGTCCGGCGCCAGGTCGCGGACGTCGACGCCGTCGACCAGCACGGTGCCGGCGGTCACGTCGACCAGCCGGGGGACGAGCGACAGCAGCGTGGTCTTGCCCGCGCCGGTGCTGCCGATGACCGCCGTGGTGGACCCCGGCGTCACCCGGAAGGACACGTCCCGCAGCACCGGTGCGGCCGCCCCCGGATACCGGAACGACACGTCGCGCAGCTCCAACTCGCCGTGTGTGGCCACCTCGGTGACCGGGCGGGACGCCGGCACCACCGAGGAGTCGGTGTCCAGCACCTCGACGATCCGCTCCGCGCAGACCGCCGCGCGGGGCACCATCATCAGCATGAAGGTGGCCATCATGACGGCCATCAGGATCTGCATCAGGTACTGCAGGAAGGCGGTGAGGGCGCCGACCTGGATCGCCCCGGCGTCGACGCGCTGGGCGCCGAACCAGAGCACCGCGACGCTGGAGACGTTGAGCACCAGCATCACCACGGGGAAGATCAACGCCATCAGGCGGCCGGTGCGCAGGGCGGTCGCGGTGAGGTCGGCGTTCGCGGTGGCGAAGCGCTCCGTCTCGTACGGCTCCCGGACGAACGCCCGGACCACCCGGATGCCGGTGATCTGTTCCCGCAGCACCCGGTTGACCGTGTCGATCCGGGTCTGCATGAGCCGGAAGCCCGGCACCATCCGCCGGATGATCAGCCCCAGGGCGACGGCCAGCACGGGCACGCTGACCAGCATCAGCCAGGAGAGCCCGAGATCCTCGCGCAGCGCCATCACCACGCCGCCGACGCTCATGATCGGCGCGGCGACCAGCATGGTGCAGCTCATCAGCACGAGCATCTGCACCTGCTGCACGTCGTTGGTGTTGCGGGTGATCAGCGAGGGCGCGCCGAACCGGGCCACCTCGCGGGCGGAGAAGTTGTTCACGTGCCCGAACACCGCCGCCCGCACGTCCCGGCCGAAGCCCATCGCGGTGCGTGCGCCGAGGTAGACGGCGGCGACGGAGCAGACGATCTGCACCAGGCTGACCGCGAGCATCCACCCGCCGGTGCGCATGATGTAGTCGGTGTCGCCCCGCGCCACGCCGAGGTCGATGATGTCGGCGTTGAGGCTGGGCAGGTAGAGCGACGCCATCGTGCCGACGAACTGGAGCAGCAGCACCGCCGCCAGTGCCCGGCGGTAGGGGCGCAGGTGTGTGCGCAGCAGCCGGATCAACATGTCGGCGCCCCTTCCGGCGTGCCGGCGTCCCCGCTGCCGATGACCTCCAGGAGGAACTGGCGGATCACCGCCGCCTTCGCCGGGTCGGCGTCGACCGAGGTCAGCGGAGCACCGGACCGGATCACGGCGGTCAGCGCGTCGATCCGGGCCTGGCCGGCCGGGGTGATCGCGATCCGGATGCTGCGCCGGTCGGCCTCGTCGCGCTGCCGCTCGACCAGGCCGTCGCGTTCCAGCGTGTCGACGATGCCGGTGAGGGTGGCCGGCCGGACGAAGCAGTGCTCGGCCACCGTGCGGTGCGGCAGCCCGCCGTGTTCGGCGAGGGTCATCAGGGTGGCCATTCCGGCCTGGGTGAGCCCGTGTTCCTCGGCGAGGTAGCGGTTCCACCGCTGCCCGGTGACGTGCCCGGCGACCACGAGCAGTCGCCCGAGGGGCACGTCCCGCAGCTCGATCAGTTTCATGGTCGCCAGATTAGCTCCCTGAACGTCAGGCCCCAAACGAAATAGCGACGGCCGCGCCGACGAAGAGGACCTGTTCCGCCGTCCGTGGTCCCAGGGGGGTCGCCGGCCGGCCCCCGAGGGTCAGCCCGCGCCGCACCGCCGAGACGTTCGCCGGGAACATGGCCAGCATCAACAGGGCCAGCCCGGCCGCGGCCCAGCGGGCGGTCGCCGGCACGAGCAGCCCGGCCGCGCCCACCAGTTCCAGCACCCCGGTGACCGTGACCAGCAGGCCGGGTCGGGGGAGGGTGGGCGGCACCATCGCGATCATGTCCGACCGGTAGGTGGCGGCGAAGTGCGCGAGGCCGGTCACCACGAACATCAGCGCCAGCCCCACCCGCAGCGCGGGGTGCCAGCCGTCGAGCGCGGCCACGCCGGCCAGGCCGGCCAGCCGGGCGAGCGCGGTGCCGGCCACGAGCGCGATCAGTGGAGCCATCGATACCTCCCAGGGGGTGAACTTGTCGTCGACAAGATTGCGCCCCGAGGTGGCATCTTGTCAATGGCAAGATAGGATCGCGGCATGACCGGAACACGCGGCTACCACCACGGCGACCTGCGTCGTGCCCTGCTCACGGCGGCGGTGCAGGTGATCGAGGAGTCCGGCCCCGGGGCGCTGAGCCTGCGCGACCTGGCCCGCCGGGCCGGCGTCTCGCACGCCGCACCGGCGCACCACTTCGGCGACAAGGCCGGCCTGCTCACCGCCCTCGCCGCCGAGGGCTTCGACCTGCTCGCCGAGGCGTTGGGCGGCGCGGAGGACCTGCTGGACAGCGGCGTCGCGTACGTCGACTTCGCGGTCGGGCACCGCGCGCACTTCGAGGTGATGTTCCGCCCGGACCTCTACCGGGCCGACGCCGACGACGTGGCGGCTGCCCGCCAGCGCGCCGGCGACGCGCTGCACGCCGGAATCGCCGGGCTGCCGCAGGGGCGCCCGACGGCGGAGGATCCGCAGGGCGACGCGCTCGCCGCCTGGTCGATCGTGCACGGCTTCGCCACGCTCTGGCTCGCCGGCGCGCTGCCGGAGCGGGTGGGCGACGACCCCCGGGCCGCCGCCCGCGAGGTCATCCGACGTCTCTTCCCAGAGGAGTGACGGCCGGCGGGGGCCGTCTCACCAGCTCGTGGGCAGCGGCATCCCCTCGGTGTAGCCGGCCGTGCTCTGCACGCCGACGACGGCCCGCTCGTGGAACTCCGCCAGGTCCCGGGCGCCGGCGTAGGTGAAGGCGCTGCGCACCCCGGCGATGATCTCGTCGATCAGGTCCTCCACGCCGGGGCGGGCCGGGTCCAGGTACATCCGGGCCGAGGAGATGCCCTCCTCGAAGACCGCCTTGCGGGCCCGGTCGTACGCGCTGTCGTCGGCCGTCCGCGCGCTGACCGCCCGCGCCGACGCCATCCCGAAGCTCTCCTTGTAGCGCCGGCCGTCGGCGTCGGTGTAGAGGTCGCCGGGGGACTCGTAGGTGCCGGCGAACCAGGAGCCGATCATCACGTTCGAGGCGCCGGCGGCCAGGGCCAGCGCCACGTCCCGCGGGTGCCGTACGCCGCCGTCGGCCCAGACGTGCCGGCCGAGCTGGCGGGCCGCCGCGGCGCAGTCGAGCACGGCGGAGAACTGCGGCCTGCCCACCCCGGTCATCATCCGGGTGGTGCACATCGCACCCGGGCCGACGCCCACCTTGACGATGTCGGCGCCCGCCTCCACCAGGTCGCGTACGCCCTCGGCGGTCACCACGTTGCCGGCGGCGACCGGGACCGCCGGGCCCAGTGCGCGGACGGCCCGCAGCGCGGAGATCATCCGCTCCTGGTGGCCGTGCGCGGTGTCCACGACCAGCGTGTCCACCCCGGCCTCCAGCAGCGCCGCCGCCTTGCCGGTCACGTCGCCGTTGATGCCGACGGCGGCGGCGATGCGCAGTCGGCCCCGGTCGTCCACCGCCGGCTTGTAGAGGGTCGCCCGCAGCGCGCCCTGCCGGGTCAGCACCCCGACGAGGCGGCCCTCGGCGTCGACCACCGGGGCGAGCCGGCGCCGGCCGGCCGAGAGCCGGTCGAAGCCCGTACGCGGATCCGCGTCGGCCGGCACGGTGTGCAGCTCGGTGGACATCACGTGCCGGAGCTGGGCGAAGCGGTCCACGCCCACGGTGTCCGCCTCGGTCACCACGCCCAGCGGCCGGCCCTCGTCGTCGATCACCACCACGGCGCCGTGCGACCGCTTCGGCAGCAGGTGGATCGCGTCCCCGACGGTGTCGGTCGGGCCGAGCGTGATCGCGGTGTCGTGCACCAGGTGCCGCCGCTTGACCCAGGCGACGACGTTCGCCACCACCTCGATCGGGATGTCCTGCGGGATGACCGCGATCGCGCCGCGCCGGGCGACCGTCTCGGCCATCCGGCGGCCGGACACCGCGGTCATGTTCGACACGACCAGCGGGATGGTGGTGCCCGTGCCGTCGCTGGCGGCCAGGTCGACGTCGAGCCGCGAGCCCACCTCGGAGCGGGCCGGCGCCATGAAGACGTCGTTGTAGGTCAGGTCGTGCGCGGGAACCGCGCCGTGTAGGAACCGCACCCCGCCATCATTCCCGCTGGCCGCCGCCCGTGCCCCCGGTGGTCGCGGAAAACACCCCGGGCCAGGCGTCGCCGGAGACCACCAGCTCGGCCGGGATGATGCTGCGCGCGGCTCGGCGTCACCGGGTCAGCCGAGCAGCAGCCCGGCCGCGAGCGCGGTCATCACGAGGGCGATCGCACCGTCGACGACCCGCCAGGCCGTCGGGCGGGCCAGCACGGGCGCGAGCCGGTGGGCGGCGGCGCCGATGGTGGTGAACCAGACCGCGCTGGCGAGCGCCGCGCCCGCGCCGAAGACCCAGTGGTGCGGGTGCTGGCGGGCGACCCCGCCGAGCAGGAGGACGGTGTCGAGGTACACGTGCGGGTTGAGGTAGGTGAAGGCGAGGCAGGCCAGCAGCGTCGCCCCGAGCGTGGCCGGCGGCCGGTCGGCGGGGGAGAGCGCGCCGGGGCGCAGCGCGCGGCGGGCGGCCAGCACGGCGTACCCGAGCAGGAACGCGGCCCCCAGCCAGCGGACGGCGGTCAGGACGGCGGGGTGCTCCGCCGTGGCGGTGCCCATCCCGGCGATGCCGACCGAGATCAGCAGCGCGTCGGAGGCGGCGCACACGGCGACCACGGGCAGGACGTGCTCCCGGCGCAGACCCTGCCGCAGGACGAAGGCGTTCTGCGCGCCGATGGCGGCGATGAGCGCGATCGAGAGGGAGAAGCCGGCGGCGGCGGAACCTGTCACGGAGCTGCTGAGGATGTCGGGCACGAGCCGAGGCTACGAGCCGCAGCCGATGCAGCCCAGCTAAAGATTCTCACGGGAGATAAGCTCAGCTTCATCATGCTCGACTCCACGCAGCTCCGGACGTTCGCCGCGGTGGTCCGCGAGGGCAGCTTCGAGGCGGCCGCGCACGCGCTGCACGTCACCCCGTCGGCCGTCAGCCAGCGGATGAAGGCGTTGGAGCAGACCGTCGGGCAGGTGCTGGTCCGCCGCGCGAAGCCGTGCCAGGCCACCGACGCGGGCCGGCCGCTGCTGCGGCTCGCCGGCCAGGTGGCCCTGCTGGAACGGGAGGCGTTGGACGCCGCCCGCCCGCCGACGGTCGGCGGGCCCGCCCCCAGCCGGGTGACCATCGTGGCGAACGGCGACTCGCTCGGCACCTGGTTCGTCGGCGCCCTGGCGCGGCTGCCCGCCGAGCTGGCGCTCCTGTTCGACGTCCGCCGGGACGACGAGGACCACACGGCGGAGCTGATCCGCGACGGCACGGCGATGGCCGCGGTGACCGCGCAGCGCGAGGCCGTCCAGGGCTGCCGGGTGGAGCGGCTGGGCGCGATGCGGTACGTCGCGCTGGCCCGGACCGGGTTCGCGGCCCGCCACTTCCCCGACGGCCCCACCGAGGCCGCCCTCGCGGCGGCGCCGATGATGGCGTTCGACCGCAAGGACCAGCTCCAACACCGGTTCGCCCGCACCGTGACCCGGCGTCGGATCGCCCCACCGGTCCACTACGTCCCGTCCTTCGACGGCTTCAACGAGGCGGTGCGGCTGGGCTTGGGGTGGGGGATGGTGCCGGAGCGGATCGCCCGTGCCGACATCGCGGCCGGGCGCTGCGTCGACATCGGTGCCGGGCGTCACCTGGACCGCCCGCTGTACTGGCAGCACTGGCGGGTGGACTCCACCACGCTGGACGCGCTGACCGCCGCCGTCCGGGCGGTCGCCGGCACCGAACTGCGCTGACCTGCGAGGCTGACCGCTGCCCGGCGGGGTCGCGCCCGTGGGTAAGGAAGGGCCCCTTCCTCTACCGGAAACGTTAGTAGGGTGCCCTTCCTTACACCTCAGGCGATCGTGCAGATCGCCGCGCCGGCGGAGATGACGGCGCCGACCTCGGCGGCGAGGCCGCTGACCGTGCCCGCCTTGTGCGCGTGCAGCGGCTGCTCCATCTTCATCGCCTCCAGCACCACGACCAGGTCGCCCTCGGCGACGGTGTCCCCGTCGGCGACCGCGATCTTGACGATGGTGCCCTGCATGGGCGAGGTGAGGGCGTCGCCGCTGACGGCGGCGCCGGCCTTGGCCGCGCCGCCCCGGCGGGCCGGCTTGCGGGCGGCGGGCGCGGCGGCGGCCGTACCCCCGCCGAGGCCGGCGGGGAGGGTGACCTCCAGCCGCTTGCCGCCGACCTCGACCACGACGGTCTCGCGCTCGGCCGGCGCCTCGGCGGTGCCGGCGGCGGCGGTGAAGGGCGGGACGGTGTTGTCGAACTCGGTCTCGATCCACCGGGTGTGCACGGTGAACGGCTCGGCGGTGAACGCCTCGTCGCGGATGACCAGCCGGTGGAACGGCAGCGCGGTGGCCATGCCCTCGACGACTATCTCGTCCAGCGCCCGGCGGGCCCGCTCCAGCGCCTCGGTGCGCGTCTCGCCGGTGACGATCACCTTGGCCAGCAGCGAGTCGAAGTTGCCGCCGATCACGTCGCCGGCCGAGATGCCGGTGTCGACCCGGACGCCGGGGCCGGTGGGCAGCCGCAGCGCGGTGACCGTGCCGGGGGCGGGCAGGAAGTTGCGGCCCGGGTCCTCGCCGTTGATCCGGAACTCGATGGAGTGCCCGCGCGGCGTCGGGTCCTCGGTGAACCGCAGCTTCTCGCCGTCGGCGATCCGGAACTGCTCGCGGACCAGGTCGATGCCGGCGGTCTCCTCGGTGACCGGGTGCTCGACCTGGAGACGGGTGTTGACCTCCAGGAAGGAGATGGTGCCGTCGGCGCCGACCAGGTATTCCACCGTGCCGGCGCCGTGGTAGCCGGCCTCCCGGCAGATCGCCTTGGCGCTGTCGTGGATCTGGGCGCGCTGCGCGTCGGTGAGGAACGGCGCCGGGGCCTCCTCGACCAGCTTCTGGTGCCGGCGCTGGAGCGAGCAGTCGCGGGTGCCGACCACGATCACGTTGCCGTGCTGGTCGGCCAGCACCTGCGCCTCGACGTGGCGGGGCTTGTCGAGGTAGCGCTCGACGAAGCACTCACCCCGGCCGAACGCGGCGACCGCCTCGCGGGTGGCCGACTCGAAGAGGTGCGGGATCTCCTCCATCGTGCGGGCCACCTTGAGCCCGCGCCCGCCGCCGCCGAAGGCGGCCTTGATGGCGACCGGCAGGCCGTGGTCGACGGCGAACGCCATCACCTCGTCCGGGTTGGCCACCGGGTCGGGGGTGCCGGGCACCAGGGGGGCGCCGGCGCGCTGGGCGATGTGCCGGGCGGTCACCTTGTCGCCGAGGTCGCGGATCGCCTGCGGGGTGGGGCCGATCCAGGTCAGCCCGGCGTCGATGACGGCCTGGGCGAAGTCGGCGTTCTCGGCGAGGAATCCGTAGCCGGGGTGGACGGCGTCGGCGTCGGCCTTGGCGGCGACCTCCAGCAGCTTGTCGATGCGCAGGTACGTCTCGGTCGCGGAGTCCCCGCCGAGCGCGTACGCCTCGTCGGCCAGCGTGGCGTGCAGGGCGTCCCGGTCGGAGTCCGCGTAGACGGCGACGCTGCCCAGACCGGCGTCGCGGCAGGCGCGGATGACGCGGACGGCGATCTCGCCGCGGTTGGCGATGAGTACCTTGCGCATCTAGGGGGCTCCTCCCGGGAGGTTACTGACCGGGAGTGTATCGGCCACCCTGAGGACCCTAACGATCGCTCAGTGTGGGATGCCGCACTGTCGCTTCGCGCCCTAGTCAAACTTGCTTATTACGCTTGCCGGATGTCTGCCACGCGAATGATGATCCTCGGGCTGGTGCGGTGGATGCAGCCCGTGCACGGCTACGACGTGCGCCGGGAACTGCTCAGTTGGAACGCCGACAGGTGGGCCAACGTGCAGCCCGGCTCGATCTACCACGCCCTGCGCAAGCTGACCGCGGAGGGCCTGCTGCGCGAGGTGGCCACCGAGCAGGTGGGCGCCCGGCCGGCACGCACCACGTACGAGGTCACCGCCAAGGGCGAGGACGAGTTCGAGTCGCTGCTGCGCGGGCACTGGTGGCAGTTGCACGAGCCGCCGGACCCGTTCGCGGCGGCGTTCTCGTTCCTGCCCGCGCTGCCCCGCGAGGAGGCGTCGGCGGCCCTGCGCAACCGGGCGAACCTGCTGCGCGTCGGCGTCGAGTCGATGCGCGCGGCGCTGGCCTCCGACTGGATGCGCACCTCCAAGCCGGTGCACGTCGGGTGGATGTTCGAACTCTGGGCCGCACGGGCGGAGGCCGAGGTCGGCTGGTGCGAACGGATCGCCGAACGCATCGACTCCGGAGTGTCGTACCTGCCTGATGGCCTGGTCGGGGCGGAGGGTTGGAACGGGTGGTCCGACGGCGAGGCCACATCTCGCGACACAATCGAATAATCAAGATTGACCACTGGAGCTATATCGCGTTAGCCTGCTCGCGGCGCGACGGGGGGAGCACGCCGTCCGGCGTCGTCCCCGAGGGACAGACCAGGTGGCCGGTCGCACCGGCCCGGACGACCAGGAGCAGAGATGATCGAGACCAGAGGGCTGCGGAAGTCGTTCCGCTCCCGAGAGGGTCGCCAGACGAGGACCGTCGACGCGGTGCGCGGAGTCGACCTGGAGGTCGCCGCAGGGGAGATCTTCGGTTTCCTCGGCCCCAACGGCGCCGGCAAGACCACCACCCTGCGGATGCTGGCGACCCTGATCGAGCCGGACGGCGGCGAGGCCACCATCGCCGGGGCCGACCTGCGCAAGGACCCGGCCGAGGTGCGCCGCCGCATCGGCTACGTCGCCCAGGGCGGTAGCACCTGGGACGAGTCGACCGCCCGCGAGGAGTTGGTCCTCCAGGCCCGGATGTACGGCATCGGCAAGGCCGAGGCGCAGCGGCGCGCCGCCCGCGCCCTCGACGCCTTCCAGCTCACCGAGTACGCGGACCGCAAGTGCAAGACCTACTCGGGCGGCCAGCGGCGACGGGTGGAGATCGCCCTCGGCATCATCCACGAGCCGAAGATCGTCTTCCTGGACGAGCCGACCAGCGGCCTCGACCCGCAGAGCCGCGCGCACATGTGGGACGAGATCCGCCGGCTGCGCGCCGACGGCATGACCGTCTTCATCACCACGCACTACCTCGACGAGGCCGACGCGCTCTGCGACCGGATCGCGATCATGGATCACGGCGAGGTGGTCGCGGAGGGCACCCCGGCGGGCCTCAAGCGCGAGATCTCCGGCGACGTGGTGCTGGTCGGGCTGGACGCGGCGGCCACCCCGCAGGCCGCGAAGCTGCTCGACAGCGAGCCGTACGTCAACAAGCTGGAGACCGTCGAGGAGGGCGGCCTGCGGCTCTACGTCGACGAGGGCGCGACCGCCATCCCGCAGATCCTGCGCCGCGTCGACACGGCGGGCCTCACGCTCGACTCCATCGAGCTGCACCGGCCCAGCCTCGACGACGTCTTCCTCACCAAGACCGGCCGCTCGCTGCGCGAGTCCTGACCCGAGACCGGAGAGACCGCATGAAACTCGCTCGTGACACCTGGCTGATCTTCCAGCGCCAGCTCCAGCTGCTGCTGCGCAACCCCGTCTGGGTCTTCGTCGGCATCTTCCAGCCGGTGATGTACCTGCTGCTCTTCGCCCCGCTGCTCAAGCCGGCCCTGAACGCCCCCACCCAGGCGGAGGCCTACAAGATCTTCGTGCCCGGCCTGCTGGTGCTGCTGGCCATCTTCGGCGGCCTGTTCCAGGGCTTCGGCCTGATCGCCGAGCTGCGCGCCGGCGTCATCGAACGCTCCCGGGTCACCCCGGTCAGCCGGCTCGCCCTGCTGCTCGGCCGCTCCCTGCGCGACGTCGTGTCGCTGATCGTGCAGGCGGTCATCATCACCCTGCTCGCGCTCCTGTTCGACCTGCGCGTCTTCATCGTCGACCTGCTCCTGGCGTACCTCATGCTCGCCCTGATCGCATTGATGACCTCGGCCGTCTCCTACGGCGTCGCGCTCAAGGTCAAGAGCGAGGACGCGCTGGCTCCGCTGATGAACACCGTGGCGCAGCCGGTGCTGCTGCTCTCCGGCATCCTGCTGCCGCTCACGTTCGCCCCCGGCTGGCTCCAGGGCATCGCCGAGTGGAACCCGTTCTCCTGGGCGGTCGACGGCACCCGCGCCCTCTTCAACGGCGACCTCGGCGACGACAAGGTCTGGCAGGGGCTCGGCATCATCGCGGTACTCGCCGCGGCCGGCGTCGTCTGGGCGGCCCGGCAGTTCGCGCGCACCGTCCGCTGAAAGGAAGGGCACCTTATTAACGCCTACGGTAGAGGAAGGGTCCCCTCCTAACGCCGGGGGAGAGCTGCCTCTCACCGGGGCGGGGCACCGGCCGGACGCTTGTACCGTAAGGCCGGTGCCCCGCCTCGCCCGTGACCGGACCACCTGGCTGACCTACGCCCAGCTGGGGCTGTGGGGCTTCTTCCTCTACGGATTCGGGCCGGTCGTGCCGCTGCTCCGCGACGAACAGGGCACCTCGACCGCCGTCGCCGGCCTGCACAGCACCGGCATCGCCGTCGGCGCGCTGGCCGGCGGGGCGCTCTTCGCGCCGCTGGCCCGCCGGGTCGGCCGTGGCCGCGCCACCTGGACCGGGCTGGCCGGGGTGGCGCTCGGCGTCACCGCGCTCGGCACCCTGCGGGCACTGCCTGCCACGATCACCGCCGTCGCGGTGATCGCCACCTTCGGCATGCTGGTGATCAGCGGCGTCTCGGTGGTGCTCACCGACCGGCACGGCACCGGCGCGCCGGCCGCGCTGACCGAGGCCAACGCCGCCTGCGCCGGCATGGGAATCCTCGCCCCGCTGGTCATCGGCACCAGCGTCGACGCCGGCTGGGGCTGGCGGCCCGTGATGGCCGTCGAGGCCGGCCTGATCGCGCTGGTCGCGCTCGCCGCCGTGACCTTCCGCGTACGCCTGCCGGAGGCTGCCCCCGCTGCGGCTGCCGGGGATCCCCCGGCCGGTGACCCGGCCGACACCGACCCGACCGCCGGCGCGCGTCGGGCTGCTCCCGTCGCCGGCACCGCGCGGCGGCTACCCCCGACGTACTGGATCGCCTGGGTGCTGATGGCGGTCACCGGCTCGATCGAGGTCTGCCTGTCCCTCTGGACCGCCGACGTGCTCCGCTCGCACGCCGGAATGGCGGCCGGCGCCGCCTCGGCCGCCGTCGCCGCGATCGTCTGCGGCATGTTCGTCGGCCGGCTCGTCGGCGGCCGGTTCGCGTTGCGGTACCGGCCGGTGCCGCTGCTGCTGGCCGCTCTGTGTGTGTCGCTGGCCGGGTTCGCGCTGTTCTGGGTCGCCCCGGTCGGCTGGCTCGCGGTCGCCGGCCTCGTCGTGCTCGGCCTCGGCAACGCGCTGCACTACCCGCTGGCCATCTCGATCGCGCTCGCCGTCGCCGGGCCGGCCGCGGACCGGGCGGCCGGCTGGGCGTCGTACTCGATGGGGGTCGGCTTCGGGATCGCGCCGGTCGCGCTCGGCTGGGTGGCCGACGGGGTGGGCCCGCATCTGGCGTTCCTGCTGCTGCCGGGCTTCATCGCGGCGGCCGCGCTGCTCGCCGCCCGGCTGGGCCGCGCCCTACGCCCAGCCCCCGCCGAGGTCCGGACCCCGGCCGCCGTCTGACGCCGGGTCGAGTGGCTCCGTCCGATCTTGGTACTGGAGGGGCCGTTTCGTACCAAGATCGCGCAGGCGGGGCCCAGACTGTGGCGGTCAGTGCACCCGGGCCAGCGTCAGGCCGTCGGCGACCGGGAGCATCACCGCGTCCACCCGGACGTCGGCGAGCACCTCGTCGTTGAACGCGGCGATGGCCCGGTCGTCGGCGTTCTGCGGGGCGATCACCCGGCCGCCGCGCAACACGTTGTCGACCGCGATCACCCCGCCGGGACGCATCCGAGGCACCAGCTCCGCCCAGTAGATCGGATACCCGGTCTTGTCCGCGTCGATGAACGCCAAGTCAAGATGACGTTCGTGCGGCAGCTCGCGCAGCGTGTCGCCGGCCGGGCCGATGCGCAGCTCGATGCGATCCTCCACGCCCGCGCGGGCCCAGTACCGCCGGGCGATGCCCGTGAACTCCTCGGAGATGTCGAAGCAGGTCAGCCGCCCGCCCTCGGGCAGCCCCCGGGCGATCGCCAGCGAGGAGAGGCCGGTGAAGGTGCCCACCTCCACGGCCTGCCGCACGCCGAGCAGCCGGGTGAGGAAGGTCAGGAACGCGGCCTGCTCCGGCGCGACCTGCATCTGTGCGTCGTCCGGCAGGGCGGCGCGGGTCTCCTCGGCCAGGTCCCGCATGATCTCGTCCGGCGGCGACCCGTGCGCCACCAGGTACGCGTGCAGTTCCGACGTGAGCGGGATCGACTTCGTGGTCATGAATGGACGCTAACCGAGCGGTTCGACCGACTGGTTGCCGGGCGCGACCTTCGTCCACAGATCGGTGATTCGCAGATCCAGCTCGGCCAGGAGGCGGCGCAGCATCGGCAGCGAGAGCCCGATGACGGTGCTCGGGTCGCCCTCGATCCGCTCCACGAACGGCCCGCCCAGCCCGTCGATCGTGAAGGCACCGGCCACCGCGAGCGGCTCGCCGGTGCCCACGTACGTGGCGATCTCGTCGTCGCTGACGTCGGCGAAGTGCACGACGGTGGAGGCGACGGCCTCGGCCCGACGCCCCGTCACGATGTCGATGAGGCAGTGCCCACTGTGCAGCACCCCGCTGCGCCCGCGCATGCGCTGCCAGCGCCGGGTGGCGTCCGCCGGGTCGGCCGGCTTGCCGAGGATCTCCCCGTCGAAGGCCAGCACCGAATCGCACCCGATCACCAGCGTCCGCTGGTCGGCGGTCGGCCGGAGCCGGGTGAGCACCGCCTCCGCCTTCAACCGGGCAAGTTCCAGGCAGAGATCCTCGGCCTGTTCGGTGACCAACAGGGACTCGTCGACGCCGCTGACCAGCACGTCCGGTTCGATCCCGGCGGCCTGGAGAATCTTGCGGCGGGCGGGGCTCGCCGAGGCGAGCACGAGGCGGAGCGGCATCGTTTCTGGCACGTCGCCGACGTTACCGGCTGATCCGGGGAGGCGGGTCGTCGCCGTGGCGCCGGCGACGCGCAACCAGGACCCACGCGCCACCGGCAGCCACGATCACACCGAGGGTGACCAGGCCACGGGCGGTCGCTCCGCCGTCTCCGTCGTCGGCGGGCTCCGCGACCGTGGTGGTAGAGGCGGTGGGAGCCGGGCCGCTCGCCGTCGCCGACCCGAAGCCCAACGGGGGTACGTCTGCTGTCAGCGACGCTACGAGGTCGATGACCCCGTAGCCGTACTCGTCGTCCCGTCCGGGTGGTCCCTTGTCGACGGCGGTGGCCGTGAGTCGATGCACTACCTCGGAGGCCGGCAGGTACGGGTATTTCGACCGAATCAGTGCTGCAGCGCCGGCGACGATCGCCGTGGCACCCGACGTGCCATTGCCCTTCGAGTATTTTCCGTCGTAGCTGGTGCTATAGATATCAACGGCAGGCGCAACTACATCAATCTCTGGGCCGGTCACGGAGACGGCTGCATGTCTTCCTATGCGATCGATTCCACCGACAGCTATTACGCCCTCCTTTGACGCAGGGTAGCTAACACGTGCGTCCTCGGGACTGTTGCCCGCCGCCGCTACCACGACGATGTTCGAGGCCAGAGCGGTGCCGATCGCCTGATCGAGGCGGGGGCTAGACGTGCCGCCGCTAGAAATGCTTATGACCTCAGCGCCTTGTGATATCGCGTATTCGATTCCTTGAGCTAGCGCATCTGGCTCACCATCGCCGTTCGGTGGGGAGTCGAATATCGGCAGAATCTTCGCCCTCGGGGCGACGCCTAGCGCTCCTTCAGCCGGACTCCGGCCGTGAGCGGCGATGAGGCCAGCCATGGATGTGCCGTGACCGTCTAGGTCTTGCCGACCGTCGCCAGTGCCTCCGGGAATGAGGTCAACCCCGGGAAGTAAGTTGTTTCGCAGGTCCGGGTGTGGATCCACGCCAGTGTCCGGAACGGCGACTACCACACCCTCGCCCTGCGTGATCCGGTGCGCGTCAATTGCGTGGAGGTAGCGCAAATGCCACTGGTCGCCTCGGACTTGGACGGACTCTGTGGGATGTGGTGCTGTGGAACTCGATGCAGCCGCAGCCGCATTGAACGTCCACATTGTTGTAACCCACAGTGTCAGCACCGCCAGCATTTTGCCGGCTGGCCGTATTCTCACCTGTTAAAGCCGATGGCAGGCCCTGGATCGATTGGGCCTTCCTCGTCTGGCGGACGGACCACTGGGGTCACTCCTTGATCTATCTCCCAAGGATGGTCGGGGTTCCACCGACGCAGTTCGTCATCGCTCTTGTCGGAACGCGCAGAGCGTCCGGGTGCCGCGCCGATGCTGCTAGTGCTTCCTGTTCCGGCGTGGCTACCCATGCCTGGGGAGCCACCGAAGGGAGGTGCCCCATGCGTCGAACCAAAACTCCGCCCGCCACCTGGGCGAGAACCAGCGCCACCCGTTGGCGCGGTGCCGGCGCCTCCTCCACCGATCACCCCACCGACCGGGTTGACCCGACGTGGCTGGTTATTACCTGCCCCCGGCTGGCTGAGACCCATCCCAGGTGCTCCGCCGATAAGACCGCCCGGCGGCATCGGCCTTGGTTGAGATGGTGACGCGGCACTTGGTTGGCCATTCGCGCCGCCCACAATGGGCGGCCTCGCCTGACCTGGCTGGCCGGATGTTGAACCAGTTGGAAATGGCCGGCTCGGAGCGCGCGGGGAGAGTCCTGGCGGCATTCCGAGGTTTGGGCCGGCCGAAGGGGATGAAGGTGCCGTGGCGGGCAACGCGGGATTGGCTGGTGTCGGAGTTAGCCCAACGCCGGCACCGCCAAGGACTGGCCCGCTGCCAGGTGCTGTCGGAGTGGAGACAGGCTTGAGGGTACGGCTTGGCCCCGGCGAGAGGGCCCCAGACTTTCCTAGCACTGGTGCCGGAACAATCGGAGGAATGATCGGTGCGATATTCGAGCCGCCATAGATATCCGGATTATCTGTGTGTTTCGGCGGCCTAACAGGAGGCGGCTTTTGGAGCATTACTTGGGCGTGTTGGAGTTCGCCGCTGAGGCCGTACATGATGCCCCGCGCCTGGACGTTGAGCCGTTCCAGGTCGGCGTCCGTCACCGGGCGGTCGGGGACGCGGCTGCCCATGGCCGCCTTCGGGTCCGCGAGCGTCGCCTCGTACGTCCGCTTCTCCTGGACCTTGACGGCGTACTCGTCGTAGATCTTCTTGAGCTCGGCGCGGGTGGTCCCGATGGCCTGTGTCGCGGCGGAGAGCGCGGTGTAGTTGGCGCTGGCCGCGTCGTGGGTGCGCTGCACCTTGTCGATCAGCTCGTCGAGCTCGCGGACGTACGCCCGGGCTGCCTCGTTGGTCTCCGGGGGCCATGCCTCCGCCAGCCCGCGCCGGTATTCCTGGAGCCGGCTCAGGTGGGTCCGGGCGAGGTCGCAGACCTTGCGCCAGCCGGCGACCTGCTTCCAGTGGTTGGTGGTGTCGTGGTCCTGGAGGCAGGCCCACATGCTGGCCACGTCCATCAGTCGCCAGTCGGTCAGGCCGGACGTGCGGCCGCTGCCCCGCTCGATCACGGCAACACCACCGGCCCCGACATCGGTCCCGTCTCCGGACTGGTGGGGTCGCGCAACACCGGTGACGGGCCGCGCGGTGTGGCGGCGGCCGGGTTGGCGAGCGCCCGTTCGACGTCGGCCACCCGGGCGGAGGAGAAGGCGTCGGATTGGGTGTAGCTGTTGGCTACCGTGCTGGCGGCGACGGCCAGGTGGCCGGTGGTGTCGCGGACGCCCCAGACCATGTCGGCGGTGGCCTGCTGGGTCTCGTGGTGGGCGCGCAGGAAGTTGACCAGCTCGATGAAGGCGTCGGCCGGGTTGGGCACCGGCGCCTTCATGTCCTCGGCGATGTACGACAGGTGGGGGGCGTAGTTGCGTTCCACCTCGGCCTGGAGCTTGTCGGCGAACTCGCGCAACCGGCGGATGTCGGCCTCGATACCGCCGTAACCGCGAAGCCAGGACGCTGGACGGTCCTCCTCGGGGATCATCGGCCCTCCCTACCCGTCACTGCGCCGTTTCCCTGAGTGAGGTTAATGGGTGTCCGACGCTGTCGGCAGCCCCAACCTCGCACACCCGAGCCGTTCGGCAGGTGGGCAGGGGCACCGAGCTGCGGTGATCCGTACCGGGAAAAGGTCAGCGGGGCAGGCCGGAGGCGCGCCACCCGCCGGGACCGGCGACGGGCGTCATGGTGGCCGGTCGCCCGCTGCGCGCCCAGGCTGACGCGGCGGCCGGCGAGGGTGCGGCGGCCGGACGGGACCGGACGACGATCGCGCCCACCAGCGCGGCCAGTTCCTCGGCGGTGGGGACCCCGCGGACGACCCGGAACAGCGGCTCTTCGGCAGACATGGCGTCAGCGTACGCGGCGGCAAGCTTGACCTGAACCGCACAGTGGCGTGCCGGCGGTGTGAGCGTCGTGCCCGCCGGGTACCGTCTGGGCGATGTCTAACGCGCTGCCCCAACTCGTCGCTGACCGATACCGGCTCCTCTCGCCGCTCGGTCAGGGCGGCATGGGTCGGGTGTGGAAGGCGCGCGACGAGGTGCTGCACCGGGACGTGGCGATCAAGGAGCTCGTCCCGCCGCCCAGCCTCACCGACGACGAGCGCCGCGAGATGCGGGAGCGGTCGCTGCGCGAGGCCCGGGCCATCGCCCGGCTGAACCACATCAACGTGGTCCGCATCTTCGACGTGCTGCGCACCGACGGCGACCCATGGATCGTCATGGAGTACGTGGCGTCGAGGTCGTTGCAGGACACGCTCGCCGAGGACGGCCCGGTGCCGCCGGCGCGCGCGGTCGAGATCGGGCTCGGCGTGCTGGGTGCGCTGAACGCGGCGCACAAGGCCGGCGTGATGCACCGCGACGTCAAGCCGGGCAACGTGCTGCTCGGCAACGACGGCCGGGTGGTGCTGACCGATTTCGGTCTCGCCACGATCCCCGGCGACCCGAACGTGACCCGGACGGGCATGGTGCTCGGTTCGCCCGCGTACATCGCGCCGGAGCGGGCCCGCGACGGCACTGCCGGGCCGGAGGCCGACCTCTGGTCGCTGGGCGCCACCCTCTACGCCGCGGTCGAGGGGAAGTCGCCGTACGCCCGGCCGTCGGCGATCGCCACCCTGGCGGCGCTCGCCACCGAGGCACCCCCGCCGCCGAAGAACGCCGGCCCGCTCAAGCCGGTGCTCAACGGCCTGCTGCGCAAGGACCCGAACGAGCGGATCAACGCCGAGGTGGCGGAGAAGTTGCTGCGCCGTGCCGGCGGCAAGCGCACGCGCGCCATCCCGCTGCTCGACGGCGTACGCCGGCCGGGGCCGAACGGCCCGCGCGAGCCGCGCCCGCCGCTGGTGCCGGCGCCGCGACCGGCCGAGGACCCGGCGGCCAGGCCGGTCAGCCCGCCGGCGCCCCGCGCGCCGCAGGAGGCGGTCGCCTCCGCCGGGGTCATCGTGGCGGCCGAGAGTGCGTCCGCCGCCTCGGATGTCGCGCCGACCGCCAAGGTCGAGTCGTCCACGTCCGACACCGCGCCGACGGCGAAGGTCGAGGCACCGAAGCCGGTGGCCGGCGCCTCGCCGGCCATGCCGGTGAGCCCCGCGCCGCGCAGGCCGGTGAATCCCACGTCGGTGATGCCCGCGCCGGTGAGCCCGCCGTCCGGCCGCGCCACGGTGGTGCCGCCCGACGGTACGAAGCCCAACAACACCCGGCGCAACGTGCTGATCGGGGTGCTGGTGGCGCTGCTGCTGGTCGGTCTGGTGCTGGTCGTGCCGATGCTGAGCAGCGGCGACGGCGAGGACGACGGCGGCACCCCGCAGGCCGACCCGACCACCGCCTCGCAGGCACCCCAGACGTCGGGGCCCGCCGCGCCGCCGCCGACCAGCGCCGCCCCCAGCCCGACCCCGGCCGTCACGCCCTCGGCGACGGGACTGCCGGCCGGCTGGAAGCTGCACAAGGACCCGACTGGCTTCTCCGTGCCCGTGCCGCCGGGTTTCAAGCTCGACTACCGCCGCAAGTGGGGGGCCGGGCGGGAGGACTATCGTGTTCGCTTCTCGGACGGCAGGGGGCGGGCCCTGCTGATCGACCAGACCACCGAGCCCCTTGACGATGCCGAGGCCGACTGGCGGAGGCAGGAGACGAGCCGGCGGGGCGACTACCCGAACTACCGGCGGGTCCGGATCGAGTCGATCGACTACTTCGACGAGGCTGCCGACTGGGAGTGGACCCAGACAGAGGACGGACGCGCGATCCACGTCCGCAACCGCGGTTTCGTGACCGCCCCGGACAAGGGGTACGCCATCCGCTGGGACACTCCCGCCGACCAGTGGGCGGCCAACGAACTGATCTTCAAGACCATCGCTGACGGGTTCGTGCCGGTGCGGGACTGATTCGCATGACCCTCCGTCGTACGGGGTACCTGACCTGCACGACGGAAGGGAGGCACGACATGGGTTACCGACTGAAGGACGCCCGGCCTCGGGTGGCACTGTGGATGCTCGTGGCCCTGGGCGACCTCGTCCTGCTGCTCGTCAGCGCCGGCCTGCCGGTACTGTTCGCGCTGCTCAGCGTCGTCACCGTCACCCTCGCCGGAGTGGCTGCCTGGCGTCTCACGCGGCGTGGCGCACTCGCGCGCGACAACGCGGTGACCGTACCGGTGGCGTCCCGACGACGGGCCTGACGCCCGCAGGCCGGATGGCGGGCCAGAGGCCCGAGGCGGTGGCGTGGCGGCAGCCGGACCAGTTGTCGACCGTACGGTGACAGCCGATCCCGCTGCCGCCAACCGTCTGCCCCGGGCGAGTCGGCTCAGGCGGTGTTGTTGGCCAGCGCGATCAGCCGGGTGCGATCACCGTTCCAGTAGTTGCGGTCGACGGGGCCGCTGATCCCGGCGACGCTGCCGCTGTCGGTGTACTGCCAGAAGCTCCAGAACGGCGCGCCGGCCGGCAGGGTGCCGGGGGAGGTGGACCAGCGGGCGATCCAGAGCGGGTGGTTCGCCCACGGGCCGGTCCAACTGCCGGTGCACGTGTTCCACCAACTGGTGGTGGTGTAGATGACCGCGTAGCGGCCGGTGCGCGCGCGGTAGGTGTTGAGGAAGTCCTGCACCCAGCTGCGCATCCCGGACGTGCTGAGGCCGTAGCAGTACCCGCCGCTGTACGGGTTGGCCTCCAGGTCCAGCGCGGCGGGGAGGGTGCGGCTGTCGGCCGACCAGGCGCCGCCGTTGGAGGCCAGGTAGTTCGCCTGGATCGCCCCGGAGGAGATGTTCGGCCGGGCGAAGTGGTACGCCCCCCGGATCACCCCCGCGTAGTACGAGTTGGTGTAGTTGCTGTTGAAGTTCGGGTCCTTGTAGCTCGTGCCCTCGGTGGCCTTGATGAAGGCGAACTGGATCCCGGCGTTGCGTACGCTCGTCCAGTTGATGCTGCCCTGGTAGCGCGAGACGTCGATGCCGGGCGTGGTGGCCGCGGCCGCCGGGGTGCTGGTGGCGACGAGCCCCGCCGCCACGGTGGCGAGCACGGTGAGGCCGGTGGCGAGCATTCTGCGCAGCGATGGTCTGGTACGGGTCATGGATGCCTCCAAGGACGCCGATGGAATTGACGACTATCTTTGGAGGTAAGCGTCCTCGATCGCAAGGGGCGCTAAACAAATTTACATTGACGACTGACGCTGAAATCAGTGGAGTGAAGCCGGATCGACAGCCCAGCGGAACGGCTCGGTCAGGATGAGGTGCTCGCCCGCCTTGGCGACCTGGTCCTCGACGTAGTGCGCACCGTCCAGCCGGAACAGCCGCAACGAGTGGGTCTGGCCGTCCTGCTCGACCAGCAGATACCAGGGAATCCGGGCGATGGCGTAGAGCTGCATCTTGACCAGTCGGTCGGCCGCCGCGTTCCCCGGAGAGACGATCTCGCAGACGAGGACGACCTCGCCCGCCTCGACCACGGTGCCCTCGTCGTCGGTGTCGGCCACCACCACGTCGGGGATGACGATCCGGTCGACGCCGAGCCGGACGTTCACCGCCTCGAAAACCGCGAGGGCTCCGGCCGCGCCGTCGAGGCTGTTGGCCAGCAGTCTCGACACCCGCTGGTGTCGCTTGCTCGGGGCAGGGCTCACGATCAGGCTCCCGTCGAGCAGTTCGACCCGGTTCGAGGTCTCGCCCATGGCGAGGTACTCGGCCTCTGTCCACAGGCCGATGTGGGGTTCCAGGGGGGCCGCGCTCACCGGCGTCCACCTCCCGCTCCGATCGCCACCAGGTCAGCTTCACACGATACGGACCACGAGGGCGTAGCGACACAGGTCCGGGCCGGTAGGCTCGCGCCCCATGGTGTCGATCGACGGGCTCGGCGGTCTCTGGGACAAGCTGTTCGCGGCGCAGCCGGACCCACCGCCCCTGCTGGTGTTCCTGACCGCCGCCGCCGCGCTGGTGGTCGTGTCCACCCGGCTGCCCTGGCGGATCGCCCGAAACGCCGTCACCATCGCCCACGAGGGCGGGCACGCGCTGGTCGCGCTGCTCACCGGCCGCCGGCTGCACGGCATCCGGCTGCACTCGGACACCTCGGGGCTCACCCTCTCCGCCGGCCGGCCCGCCGGCCCGGGGATGATCCTCACCCTGCTGGCCGGCTACGTCGCCCCGCCGCTGGTCGGGCTGGCCGGCGCGTGGCTGCTCGGCGGCAACCGGATCACCCTGCTGCTCTGGGTCGCTGTGGCGCTGCTGCTGGCCATGCTGGTCATGATCCGCAACGTCTTCGGCGTGCTCTCGCTGCTCGTCACCGGCGGGGTTGTGCTCGCCGTCTCCTGGTACGCCACGCCGCAGGTGCAGGCGGCGTTCGCGTACACCGGGGTGTGGTTCCTGCTGCTCGGCGGCGTGCGACCCGTGGTGGAGCTGCAACGGCTGCGCTCCCGGGGACGGATGCCCGCCTCCGACGCCGACCAGCTCGCCGGGATCACCCCGCTGCCCGCGTTCTTCTGGGTCACCGTGTTCGCCCTGGTCAACCTGGTCGCCCTCGCCGTGGGCGCGCTGCTGCTCGCCGGCCCGATCCTCGCTGAGGCCGGCATCACGCTCTGAGCGGCGCCGACCCGGCACGGGGAAAGTACGGGGAGACACCACGCCCGACCAGGCCGACCGCCGTCGCCGGGGACGGCGCGGAAGCGCGAGCGGGCAGAATGGGCCCGAGCTCGCGGTTCGCCGCGCGCTGCGGGAGCGGATCCCGGCCGGCGGCTTCCGGCCGGCGGAGCTGGAGAAAATGATCGGTTGACCGGGCAACCGACCGCCCCGGCCGGCGCGTGTCCCCTGCGACCGTCACGGGGGAGGTAGCAGGGTGCCGGACGTCGACGGCTTCGACGAGTTCTACCGGGGCAGCCGGCAACGGTTGCTGGGCTTCGTCTACGTGCTCACCGGTGACCTCGCCGAGGCGCAGGACGCCGTGCAGGAGGCGTACGTGCGCGCCTGGCAGCGCTGGTCGACCGTGAGCGCGTACGAGGAGCCGGAGGCGTGGGTGCGGGTGGTGGCCAGTCGGATCGCGGTCAGCCGCTGGCGCAGTCTGCGCAGCCGCGCCCGCGCCTACCTGCGGCACGGCGCCACCGATACCGTTCCCGGCCCGGATCCCGACACCGTCGACGTGGTCGCCGCGCTGCGCCGGCTGCCCGAGGAGCAGCGCACCGCGATCGCCCTGTACTACCTGGTCGGCATGCCGGTGGCCGAGGTGGCCCGGCAGACCGACGCCCCCGTGGGCACGGTCAAGGCCCGACTCTCCCGGGGGCGCGCCGCGCTGGCCGGGCTGCTCGCCGTCTCTGATCTGAAGGAGGCCGCCGATGCGTGACGAGACGAGGTTCGTCGACCGGCTGCACCGGGACCTGCGGGACGTCCGCTGGCCGGAGCCCGCCGAGATCCGCGCCCGGGCCCGCCGGCGCAGCCGGCGTGCGGCGCTGACAGCGGCGGTCGCGGTGCTCGCCGTGATGTCGGGTTCCGCGTACGCGGCGGCCGGGCGGCCGGTGTCGCCGCCACCCCTGGTCGCCGCCATCCCGGTGTCACCGGCGAATGCCGCGCCGGCCGAGATCCCGCAGGAGGCCCTGCTCACCCCCCGGGACGTGCCCCTGAAGACTGGTGTGCAACTCGGTGAGACCGGCATGGTCGAGCCGGTACGGATCGACTCGACACTGGAGTCCTGCGGCCGTGACCGGGGCGTGCCGACGGGCCTGCCCACGTCCCGCTATTCGAGGTCCCAGACCCTGCTCTGGGCGCCGACGGACGCCACGACCCAGCACCCGATGCTCACCCAGGACGTGTACCGGGTCGACCCGGATCAGGGACGGCTGGTCTTCGGCCTTGTCGGGCTGCTGCTCAACGCCTGTGCGGAATGGCGGCTCGCCGGGTCCGCGTTCGTGGACGGCCGCCCGGTGACGACCGTTGACACCCACCGGTGGGACACGCCGGTCCGCGGCTTCGCCGGTGACGAGTCCGTGATGGTGCGTCACGTGTCACTGGCCCCCCGCGGCCAGTTTGGCGGGAGGGTGGTGGCCGCGGCGCCCTCGGTCGAGGTCACCATGGTGGTGCGGGTCGGTGACCTGGTCACCGTGGTCGCGACCGGCCCGGGCGCCGTCGCGGACACGGTCGACGACGTCCGTCCCGGCCGCGGCCTGAGTCACGCCGAGCTGGAAGCGTTGGGCAGGACCGCGGCGCGCCGCATGTGCGCGGCGGCGAACCCCGGCTGCTGAGGACGGAGGTCTCCGCCCCCACGAGGACGCGGGGACCTCCGGAACTGCCCTTACAACGGGATGTTGCCGTGCTTCTTCGGGGGCAGGGTCTCGCGCTTGGTACGCAGCACCCGCAGGGCGCGGACGATCTGTGTGCGGGTCTCGTGGGGCGGGATGACGCTGTCGACGTAGCCGCGCTCGGCCGCGATGTACGGGTTGGCGAGGGTGTCCTCGTACTCGGTGATCTTCTCGGCCCGCACGGCGGCCGGGTCCTCGGCGGCGGCCAGCTCCTGCCGGTAGAGGATGTTCACCGCGCCCTGCGCGCCCATCACCGCGATCTGCGCGGTCGGCCAGGCGAAGTTCAGGTCCGCGCCGAGGTGCTTGGAGCCCATCACGTCGTACGCCCCGCCGTAGGCCTTGCGGGTGATGACGGTGACCTTCGGGACGGTGGCCTCGGCGTACGCGTAGATGAGCTTCGCGCCGCGGCGGATGATGCCGTCCCACTCCTGGCCGGTGCCGGGCAGGAAGCCGGGAACGTCCACGAAGGTCAGCACCGGGATGTTGAACGCGTCGCAGGTGCGCACGAACCGGGCGGCCTTCTCCGACGCGGCGATGTCCAGGGTGCCGGCGAAGTGCATCGGCTGGTTGGCGACCACGCCGACCGGGCGCCCCTCGACCCGGCCGTAGCCGATGATCAGGTTCTGCGCGTAGAGCGGCTGGACCTCCAGGAACTCGCCGTCGTCCAGGACGTGCTCGATGACCCGGTGCATGTCGTACGGCTGGTTCGCCGAGTCGGGGATCAGCGTGTCCAGCTCCCGGTCCTCGTCGCTCACGGAGAGGTCCGCGGGGGCCTCGTAGACCACCGGCTCGTCCAGGTTGTTCGACGGCAGGTACGACAGCAGCGCCTTCACGTACTCGATCGCGTCCTCCTCGTCGCTGGCGAGGTAGTGCGCGTTGCCGCTGCGGGAGTTGTGCGTACGGGCGCCGCCCAGCTCCTCCATCGCCACGTCCTCGCCGGTGACGGTCTTGATGACGTCGGGGCCGGTGATGAACATGTGCGAGGTCTGGTCGACCATCACGGTGAAGTCGGTGACCGCCGGGGAGTAGACGGCGCCCCCCGCGCACGGGCCCATGATCAGGGAGATCTGCGGGATGACGCCGCTGGCCCGGACGTTGCGGAAGAAGATCTCGCCGTAGAGCCCGAGCGAGGCCACGCCCTCCTGGATGCGGGCGCCGCCGGAGTCGTTGATGCCGACGACCGGGCAGCCGATCTTCATGGCCAGGTCCATCACCTTGACGATCTTCTCGCCGAAGACCTCGCCGAGGGAGCCGCCGAAGACCGTGAAGTCCTGGGCGAACACGCAGACCTGGCGGCCGTCGATGGTGCCGTAGCCGGTGATCACGCCGTCGCCGTACGGGCGGGTCCTGTCCAGCCCGAAGTTGGTGGACCGGTGCCGGGCCAGCTCGTCCAACTCGACGAAGGAGCCCTCGTCGAGCAGCATCTCGATCCGCTCGCGGGCGGTCTTCTTACCCCTCGCGTGCTGCTTCTCGACCGCGCGCGCCGACCCGGCGTGCACCGCCTCGTCGACCCGTCGCTCCAGGTCAGCCAGCTTGCCCGCGGTGCTGTGGATGTTGATCCCGGTCTCGGTAGTCACCCTGGGAATATAACGATGGTTCAGGTCGTCGCCCCTGTGCAGTTCGCCTCAGCCCGGCGACCGCTCGGCGACGACGCCCACGGCCGCCTGCCCGGCGCCCCCGGCGGCCCGCCCCCGGCGCCCACGGCCGCCCGCCCGGCGGCCGGCGGGTGGGCATCGGGCGGGCCGTAGGCTGACGGGATGCCGGGCTCGCCGTACACCGATCTGGACCGTCCGCCGCTGTCGGCGGCCCGGTTGCGGCGGGCGCTGGTCGCCCCGCACGGGCCGTGGGCGCGGCTGGAGCTGCGCGTCGAGACCGGCTCGACCAACGCGGACGTCGCCGAGGCGGCCCGGGCCGGCGAGCCGGAGGGGCTGGTGGTGGTCGCGGAGCGGCAGACCGCCGGGCGCGGCCGGCGCGGCCGGGCGTGGCAGTCACCGGCGCGGGCGGGCATCGCCACCAGCGTGCTGCTCCGGCCGGGGGAGGCCGTCAACGACCGTGGCTGGCCGCCGGTGCCCCAGGCGGCGTACGGCTGGCTGCCGCTGCTCGCCGGCGTGGCCCTGGTCGAGGCGGTGGCCCGGCTGGCCGAGCTGGACGCCGGCCTGAAGTGGCCCAACGACCTGCTGATCGGCGACGCGAAGTGCGCCGGGATCCTCGCCGAGGCGGTGCCGGGGGACTCGCCGGCGCAGCCGCCCGCGATCGTGCTCGGCATCGGCCTGAACGTCACGCTCCGCGCCGACGAGCTGCCGGAGCACCCGACCGGCCTGCCGGCGACCTCGCTGCAACTGGCCGGCGCGGCGGCCACCGACCGCGATCCGCTGCTGCGAGCCCTGCTCCGCTCGGTCGCCGACTGGTACGGTCGCTGGCGTTCGGCCGGCGGGGACGCGGTTGCCAGCGGGCTGCGCGACGCCTACCTGGCCTCCTGCGCGACGATCGGCCGCCAGGTACGCGTGCTGCTGCCCGGCGGCGACGAGATCACCGGCGCCGCGACCGGCGTGGACGCCGACGGCCGACTGCTGGTCACCACCCCCACGGGCGTGCGCCCCCTGGCCGCCGGCGACGTCCTCCACCTTCGCTAACCCCGGCCTCCCCTTCCACTCTTCCCCCTTCCCCCCTCCCCTCGCCCCCGCCCTCCGCCCTCCCGCCCTCGCCTTCCGCGCGATCTTGCACTTCTTGCCCTGGCGAACGGGGCGGGAGCCGCGAGACGGGGGCCGAACTGCAAGATCGCGGGGGGCGGGATCGCCGCGCGGCTGATGTCGCGGCGGGCGGGAAAGCGGTTACGGTCAGCGCGTCCGTTTCTGCGAGGAGGTTCCCGTGGCGTTCCCCGATGACGTGCTCACCGAGGACGAGCATGTCGTGCTGCACCTGCACCCGCACTGGAAGGCGCTGATCCGGCCGGTCGCGGTGCTCGTGCTCGCCGTCGCGGCGGTGGTGGCCGGCATGGTCCTGCTGCCGTCCGGCGGGGGCGGCTCGATCGCGCTCGCCGTGATCGGGGTGCTGGCCCTGGCGGCGGCGCTCTGGCTGGCGCTCTGGCCGTTCCTGGTCTGGCGGACCACTCACTACCTCTTCACGAACGAGCGGGTGCTGCTCCAGCACGGCGTGCTTTCCCGCGACCGGCGGGACATCCCGCTCACCCGGGTCAACGACCACGCGATGAACCAGCGGTTCGTCGAGCGTCTGCTCGGTTGCGGCACCCTGACCATCGAGTCCGCCGGCGAGCGCGGGCAGTCCGTCCTGCACGACGTGCCTGGGGTCGGCCAGGTCCAGACGAAGCTCTACGAGCTGGTCGAGGCCCACCACGACAAGCACTCCCTCGGCGACGCCGAGATGCGCGACATCCTGGCGGACATGAACGAGGGGAAGCCGCTGCGCGACCCCACCACCTGAGCCCGGCCCCACGCCCGCCCGCCCGCCGCACGTTAACGGCGCGGCGGCGCGGGGTGTGCCGGGTTCAGCGGCGCGGGGTGTGGCAGGTCAGCGGCGCGGGGCGCGGCGGGTGCTGGCCTGGAGTTCGGCGGCCAGCTCGGCTTCCAGCTCCCGGTCGAGGGAGCCGCCGATGCCGGCGTCGAGCGGCACGGGGCGGCCCTGGAGCGGGGCGCTCTGGCCGGTCGCCGGCACGGGGGCCGGGCCGCGCCGTTCGGCGCCCGGTGGTGGCTGCGCCTCCTCCAGCTCGGAGATGGATTCGGCCAGCTCCGCCACCGGGTCCATCTCGGCCATCGTGTCCCACTCGTCGCGCGGGATGCTGTGCCACGTCTCCGCGGCGTGGGCCGGTGCCGGTTGGAAGACGAACGTCCGGTAGGACCAGAACCGGAACAGCGTCGCGAGCAGCACGCCACCGGTCTTCGCCACGTTCAGGGCCAGCAGGCTGGTCACGCCCAGGCCGTACTTGGCGGCGGCGAGGACGCCCAGCTCGATGAGCAGGCCGGCTCCGTTGAAGAGGAAGAACAGGGCGTATTCGCGCCGCATCGCCGACTTCGGGCGGTCGCGGTACGTCCAGTGACGATTCATCAGATACGACGTGATGGTCGCCACGATGGTGGCGATGACCGTCGCCTTCAACTGGCCGTCGACAAAAACGGTGAGTGCCAGGGCATTGAACACCGCGTAATTGATGACGGTGTTGACGCCGCCGACGATGCCGAATTTGAGCGCCTCGTGGATGAACTTCTGCCAGCGCTCGGGCAGCAGACGGACAAGACGCATGCGGAACACCTTAGGGCAGTGGGCGGGGCCGGGAGGCTCCGGCCGGGACGAGGTGGGCGGCAGGTCACGCCCGGTGGTCTCGGTCGTGCTTTACTTCCGGAACGGCTGGGGTTCCCGCTTCCACGAAGACGAACCGCCGGTAGGACCAGAATCGGAACAGCGTCCCGAGCCCGGTGCCGACGATGAAGCTGGCGATGTTGTCGGCCAACGGGGTCTGGAAGACCTCCGGCCAGATGCTGCCCAGGCCGTAGCGGCTGATGGCCAGGCAGGCCACCGCGATCCCCAGGCCGACACCGTTGAAGAAGAAGAACAGTGCGTACTCGCGGGCCGGGTTGGAGCGCTTGCGGTGCCGCCACGTCCAGAACCTGTTGCCGACGAACGCGACGGTCGCCGCGATCACCGTCGAGACGGTCTTCGCGGTCACCTGCTCGACGCCCCGCACGCTCGTCAGGTAGTTGAAGAGCGCGAAGTCGATCAGAAAGGCGATCCCACCCACGGTGGCGAACTTGCTCATCTCGCGGACGAGGTGGCCGAAACGCTCGACCAGTGCGTGGGCCAGACCCGGGCGGGTCTGCCGGGAGCCTGGCTCCCCGGTCATCGTCGCGGCCACGACGCCGAGCCTACCGGCTGGTTGCATCCCACACGGGTAGCAACGACGAGCGGCCCACACGGGTGTGCGCCTGTGGACAGAGCGTAACGAGTCGGGGTGGTCGAGCGGGGCGGTTCGCGAGTCCTTCGACCGGACGCGGCGGGTCGGTCGTCGGCGGTTTCCCAGAGGATTTGCGTGAAACTGCGCGCGAAAGCGGGTATTAGCTCGTGATGCCGCAGCGTGACCGCACCTTGTGCAGTTCTTCACAACCAGTCCCACTGACTGGCGACGCCACCCGGTTTACGCTGAGGCCAATCCCAGGTTTCCACGAAGGGCGACGCACGCGCCGTAAGGACGCGCAGCGCCGTCAAGACTCGTGCATCCCATAGACCGGTCAGCGTCGACCACCAAGGAGATGTGTCATGGTTGCTCCGGCTACCGTTCGGGGTATCGATCAGGCCCCGACGTCCCACCCCAAACTGCTCGCCTGGGTCCGTGAGGTCGCTGAACTGACCACCCCCGACCGTGTCGTCTGGGTGGACGGGTCCGACGAGGAGTGGCGGCGCCTCACCGATGAGCTCGTCGAGGCGGGCACCCTGATCCGCCTCAACCCGGAGAAGAAGCCCAACTCGTTCTACGCGCGGACGGACCCGACGGACGTCGCCCGGGTCGAGGAGCGCACCTTCATCTGCTCCGTCGACGAGGCGGACGCCGGCCCCACCAACAACTGGATGGCGCCGGCCGAGATGAAGCAGACGATGACGGAGCTCTACCGCGGTTGCATGCGCGGGCGCACCATGTACGTCATCCCGTTCTGCATGGGCCCGGTCGAGGCCGAGAGCCCCATGTTCGGCGTCGAGATCACCGACAGCCCGTACGTGGTCGCCTCCATGCGCATCATGACCCGGATGGGCGCCAAGGTCCTCGAGGCCATGGGCGACGACGTGGACTTCGTCCACGCGCTGCACTCGATCGGCGCCCCGCTCGCCCCCGGCCAGCAGGACGTGCCGTGGCCGTGCAACGAGACGAAGTACATCTCGCACTTCCCGGAGACCCGGGAGATCTGGTCCTTCGGCTCCGGTTACGGCGGCAACTCGCTGCTGGGCAAGAAGTGCTACTCGCTGCGGATCGCCAGCGTGATGGGCCGCGACGAGGGCTGGCTCGCCGAGCACATGCTGATCCTCAAGATCACCTCGCCGGAGGGCAAGGTCTACCACATCGCCGGCGCGTTCCCGTCCGCCTGCGGCAAGACCAACCTCGCCATGCTGGAGCCGACCGTCCCGGGGTGGAAGGTCGAGACCATCGGCGACGACATCGCCTGGATGCGCTTCGGTCCCGACGGCCGCCTCTACGCCGTCAACCCCGAGTACGGCCTCTTCGGCGTCGCGCCCGGCACGGACTGGAAGACCAACGCCAACGCGATGCGGACGCTGGACCGCGGCAACTCCATCTTCACCAACGTGGCCCTGACCGACGACGGGGACATCTGGTGGGAGGGCATGGGTGAGCCGCCGGCGCACCTGATCGACTGGAAGGGCAACGACTGGACGCCGGAGAGCGACAACCTCTCCTCGCACGCGAACAGCCGGTTCTGCACCCCGATCACCCAGTGCCCGATCCTGGCCGAGGACTACTACGACCCGAACGGCGTGCCGATCGACGCGATTCTCTTCGGTGGCCGTCGCCGGGACACCATCCCGCTGGTGACCGAGGCCCGCGACTGGGTGCACGGCGTCTACATGGGCGCGACGCTCTCCTCGGAGACCACCGCCGCCGCCTCCGGCGCGGTCGGCGTCGTCCGGCGCGACCCGATGGCGATGCTGCCGTTCATCGGCTACCACGCCGGCGACTACTTCCGGCACTGGATCGAGATGGGCAAGGGCGCCGACGGCGACGAGTCCAAGCTGCCGAAGATCTACTACGTCAACTGGTTCCGCAAGGACCCGGAGGGCAGCTTCCTCTGGCCCGGTTTCGGCGAGAACTCCCGCGTCCTCAAGTGGGTCGTCGAGCGGATCGAGGGGCGCGCCGAGGCGGTGGAGACCCCGATCGGCATGGTCCCGGCCCAGGACGCGCTCGACGTCGACGGCCTGGACATGACCCCGGAGGACGTCCGGATCGCGCTGAAGGTCGACCCGGAGGAGTGGCGCAACGAGCTCCCGCTGGTCACCGAGTGGTTCGAGAAGTTCGGCGACAAGCTGCCGGGCGTGCTCTGGGCCGAGCTGGACGCGCTGCGCGCCCGGCTCGACGCGGAGCCGCAGCGCTGACGACAGGTGTGATCGACGCCCGCACCGGGCATCATCGGTTCCCATGAGGACGGCCGCCGAGACCGAGGTCCGGCGGCCGTCCGCCGTCCGGGCGCTGACCACGCTGCTCGCACTGACCGCGGCGGCCACCGTCGTGGTCGAGCTGCTCAACTGGTGGTACGCCCCGGAGCAGGGCTTCGGGCTGGCCGTACGCACCGGCTGGGCCATGCTCCGCTCGCTCGGCTTCCTGCTGCTGATCGGGCACGTCCGCCGCGGCCGGACGGTGGCCCGGCCGTTCGGGCTGATCCTCGCGGTGACCACGGTGTTCGCCGTCGGGCGGCTGATCGTGCCCCGGCAGGGGGTGCCGCCGCTGCCCGGGCTGCTCGGGTTCGCCCTGCTCACCGCCCTCTGCGCCGCCGTGGTCTGGCTGCTCTACCGCTCGACCGCCGTGTCCGGGCACCTGGTCCGCCACCGGCCCCGGCTGGTCATCGACCGTAGTGGCATCTCCTGGCGGGAGACCCCACCCCGCCGGCCCGAGGTCAGCGGCTGGCTGCTCACCGGCCGGGTTGCCGCGTTCACCTACAGCCCGCTGATGCTGGTCCCGGCCCTGGTCGCCGGCGGCGCCGTGCTGGACGACCGGCTGGCCGCCGTGCCGGCGGTGCTGTTCTGGTTCGCCGCCGGCATCGCGACCAGCTACGCGGTACTGTTCTGCACCGCCTTCCTGATGCGCGGCAAGGGGTGGGCGCGCATCCTGCTGGTGGCGGTGACCGTCGTCGTGCTCGTCGTCGACCTGCCGCTGTGCTGGTGGCTGCTCGGGCTGGACGGGCTGGTCCGCGACGGCGGCCCGCTGTTGGCCGCCGCCGCCCTGACGCTCTACGGCCTGTGGCGCGCGACCCGCGCCGAGCGAACCGAGCGAACCGGGCCCGCCGCACCGGCCTGACGGAGCGACGACTCCGGCGCAGATCACGGGTGTCGCGGGACCCCCTGTCGTGCGCTGTCGAGCTGCCACGTCCATGGGACCGCCGGAACGAGGAGGCTGGCCGCCTGATCGTGCCCCGTCTGTGCGGGCAGCTCGACAGGGCTCGAGCCGTTGGTCGATGCCGGGCCGACGACGTGTTGACGGACATGCCGGTGCGGCTTCGGCACCCTGCGCGTGCGCGACGGCAGGATGGCCGGACGGGGCGGGGCCTGACGCCGGCCGGAGGAGGCGACGCGGTGAGCGATGAGTTCGACGTGGTGGTGGTCGGGGCCGGTCCGGCCGGGTCGGCCGCCGCGCTTGCGGCCCGACGGGCGGGGGCGAGCGTCCTGCTGCTGGACCGGTCCGACTTTCCCCGGGACAAGGCGTGCGGGGACGGCATCGCGGCGCACGCGCTGGACGTGCTCGCCGAACTGGGTGTGCCCGACGCGGTGGCCGGGTACGCGCCGCTGCCGGCGTTGCGCCTGGTCGGGCCGGGTGGCGGCACGGTGGCCCGGGCGCTGCCCCGGCCGGCGTACACGGTGCCCCGGAGGGTCTTCGACGCCCGGCTGGTGGCGGCGGCGGTCGCGGCCGGCGCGCGGTTGCGCCGGCGGGCGGTGCGGCAGGTGGAGGTCCGCGCCGACCGGGTGGTGCTCGACGGGGAACTGGCCGCGCGGATGGTGGTCGGCGCCGACGGCGCCGGGTCGGTGGTCCGGCGGGCGCTCGGGCACCGGGTGAACCCCGACCGCCACCTGGCGCTCGCCATCCGGGGGTACGCCCCGGCGCTGCCCGGCCCGCCCGAACAGCTCATCGTCACCTCGGCGCCGCGCTGGCCGGCGTACGCCTGGTCGTTCCCGATCGGCGACGGCCGGGCGAACGTCGGGTACGGGGAGGTGCTGCGGGGGGAGCCGCTGAGCCGGGCGCACCTGGTCGACCGGCTCGGCGCGCTGCTGCCCGGCACGGACCTGGCCACGGTGACCGACCTGCGGGCGCACCACCTGCCGCTGTCGACGCACCGCCCGTCGCCCGGGCGCGGCCGGGTGCTGCTCGCCGGCGACGCGCTCTCGCTGATCAATCCGTTCACGGGCGAGGGAATCTTCTACGCCCTGCTCTCCGGCGCGCTCGCCGGCGCGGCGGCCGCCGGCTCGCCCGAGCAGGCTGCCCGGCGGTACGCGGCGGCGCTGCGCCGCCGGCTCGGCGCCCACCTGCGGCACAGCTCGTTCGCGGCGTGGCTGGCCCGGCGGCGGCGGGTCGTCGACGCGGCGGTCCGGGCGGCCTGCCGGGACGACCGGGTCTACCGGACGGTGGTCGAGTTGGGGCTGGGCGACGGGCGGCTCGACGCCCGCACGCTGGGCATGATCGGCATCGGTCTGTCGGCGTGGGAACGCCATCCGAGGGGGTGATCGGCGGGACAGGTCGCTACGCTGCAAGGTGATGACTCTGCGGGACCTGATCTATTCGGTGTACGAGCGTCGCCTCACGGCCAAGCTCGCAGGCAAGCCGGTGCCCCGGCACGTCGGCGTGATGTGCGACGGGAACCGCAGGTGGGCCCGGGAGATGGGCTACGTCGACCCGAACGACGGGCACCGGGTCGGCGCCGCGAAGATCAAGCACGTGCTGGGCTGGTGCGACCAGGCCGGCATCGCGCACGTCACGCTCTACCTCCTGGCCACCGACAACCTGCGCCGGCCGGCCAGCGAGCTGGACCCGCTGTTGCAGATCATCGAGGACCTCGTGGTCGAGCTGGCCGAGGAGGGCAACCCCTGGCGGCTGCGCATGGTCGGCGCGCTCGACCTGCTTCCGGCGTCGACCGCCGCGGCGCTGAAGGCGGCCGAGGAGCGTACCGGCGAGCGCAGCGGCGGGGCCGAGGTCAACATCGCGGTCGGCTACGGCGGCCGGCGGGAGATCACCGACGCGGTGCGCTCGCTGCTGCTGGAGCACGCCGCCTCCGGCGGCACCATCGAGGAGTTGGCCGAGGTGCTGGACGTCGAGCACATCGCCGAGCACCTCTACACCCGGGGCCAGCCCGACCCGGACCTGGTCATCCGCACCAGCGGTGAGCAGCGGCTGTCCGGCTTCATGCTCTGGCAGTCCGCGCACTCGGAGTTCTACTTCTGTGAACTCAACTGGCCGGACTTCCGCCACATCGACTTCCTCCGCGCCCTGCGCTCCTACGCCAACCGGCAGCGCCGCTACGGGGCCTGACCTCCCGGCCCCGGCCACCAGGCGCGTCAGGTGAGGCGGTGGGCGGCGGCGGTGAGGAAGTCGCCGAGGGCGGCGGGGGAGTCGAGGGTCAGGTCGGCGGCCTCCGCGACCTCGTGGCCGGTCTCGGGGTTGGCGACGGCGACGCAGACGCCGAAGAAGTTCGGATCGGCGGCGGACCGGGCCCGCAGCGCGGCGAACGCCTTGATGTCGGAGACGTCGTCGCCGAAGTACCAGGCGCCCTGGGCGTCCCGGACCACCTCGTCGATCACCATGCCCTTGTCCCGGTCGACCGGCGGCTTGAGCTCCAGCACCATCCGACCGGCCTGGACCTTGAGCCCCAGCCGTTCGGCCTGGGCCCGGCCCCACCGCTCCACGGTGTCGCCGAGCTGCGGCACCGTACGCCAGTGCAGCGCCACGGAGAGCCGCTTGTACTCCACCAGCGCGCCCTCGGGCAGCTCGGCCCGGGCCAGCTCGGCCAGCTCGGCCATGGTGGGCACCCACGGCAGGGCCGCCGGCTCGGTCACGGTCTCGCCGCCCGAGTGGCTGTGCTCCAGGCCGTAGAGGCCGTACAGGTCGATTCCGGTCAGCCCGCCGAGGTGGTCGCGGAGGAACTCGACCGGTCGCGCGGAGACGATCGCGACCCGCCGTACGACGGGGGCGAGCGCCTCGATCGCGGCGAGCACGTTCGGCGCGGGCCGTACCGCGGTGGGGTCGTCGTCGACCGGCGCCAGGGTGCCGTCGAAGTCGAAGAAGAGCACTGTCGCGTCGGCCCGCCCGGCGGTCGTCCGCCAGGCAAGGTCGGCGTCCAACGGGGTCCTCGGCTGCTGGTTGCCCAGGTTCAACGGCGGCACGCGCGTCAGCGTACCCCGGCCGGGTCGGCTCAATCCCGGTCGAACGATGCGGTCCGGCCGGCGTCCGGAGACGCGGTCGGCACGGGAGGCGCGGGCCTGGCGGGTCAGCGTTCGGCGGCTCCCCGTCCCCGTCGTCCGAACGGCACGACGGCCGCCTCCTGGCCGTGGCTGAGCAGGTAGCCCTCCACGAACCCGGTGTTCCGGTCGCCGCTGTGTTCCTCGATCTCCTTGAGCCGGCTCACCAGGAAGTCGGTGAGCGCGCTGATCCGGTCGTTCAGCCGGTCGTGCAGCTCGGCGACCACGGCCAGGACGACCGCGGTGCCGGCGGTGACGAGCGCGAGGAGGTTGACGAGCAGGGGAAGCTGCCCGCCGTTGACCGCCAGCGTCACCACGTTTCCGGTCACGCCCAGTGTCATCGACACGGTGGCGATGACGACTGCCATCCACTTCAGGGTCATGGACAGACCCCTCCTTCTGTCCCGCAGGGCTGGGTTCGGCCTTGTCCCGTCCCCCCGCCGACGACGAGCCCAAGCAGTACGAATAGGGACGCTAGCGTGCCCGTTCCGGCCCCGGAGCGAAACGAATGAGTCTGACCTGCTGTTCTTTCGCCATCTGAGAACTAGCCGGCCTGTTTACCTCGGTTTCGGACATCGACCGGCATGGTCGGGCGATATGCGAGGTAGCGGATGGTCTCCCGGATGTGGAACTTCTCCGCGTCCGAGACGTCGGGATCGACGAGGCGGCGCAGCAGCGCCTCGACGTCGGGGTCCATCGGCGGCGGGGTGGGGGTGCTGCGGGGCGTCGCCGTGCGGTCCCAGCCCAGCGCGGTGAAGGCGGTCGCCGGGTTGAGCCCCAGGCCCTCGCAGAACGCCACCACGCGCTCGGCCTCCGGGTCGCTGGCCCAGTCGCCCCGGACCCAGCGGTTGATGGTCTGCCGGGAGACCCCGGTGCGACGGGAGACCTCGGTGCCGCTCCAGGCCCGGGTGGCCCGGGCCTCGTCGAGCGCCCGACGGACGAAGGTGGCGAAGGCGATCTTCCGTGCGTTGGCCGTCTCGGTCACGTCGTGACGGTACGACCCGCGGGCCAGCCGTGCCCGTCCCGGCACGCTCTTGTCACGCGGACGAGACGTGAATGTCGACCTGCCGGTGAACGATCCGGCACCGCTTCTGAGGGGTGTCACCTGGGCAGAGTAGGTGTCCGTAGAGGCGGAGTAAACAGACGAAAAGCTGATACTGTCACGCCCATGAGACAATCTACGGTGTGTCACGTGCATGAGACGATCAGTGCTCACATGCGTCACGCCCCCGGCGCGAGGGGGGTGTGGTGACCGAACTCGCCACCCGAGCCCAGGCCTTCGGCCTGATCGCGGAGGGAGTGGCCGCTGGCCTGAGCGCGCCCTGGCGCCTCTACGTCGCCCGGGGCTGCCGCTACCTCTCGCTCAGCGTCGGTGACCGCACCGAGTGGGACACCTGGCGTACCCACCTCGGCTGTCCGGAGCTCAGCGTCCGGGTGTACGACGCCGGTGGCGAGATCCGCCGGTCCTCGGTGGCCGAGGTCGTCCTGGACGGCTGCCGCATCACCGTCGAGCTGGTCGAGGAGGTCAGCACGGACGACCTGGACCGGCTCCTGGTCGTCGATCCCACCTCGGTCGAGCCGGAGGAGCGATGACCGGGCACCCGCGGCGCACCGGAGCCGCCGGATGAGTCCCTTCCTCGCGGTCTTCCTCGTCCTCGTCCTCGGCGCCACAAGCTACGCCGCCGGCCGGCTGCACGGGCAGCTCAGCTACCGGATCGGCTACCGGTTCGGCTACCGCCAGGGCTACTTCGACGGCGACCGGGGCGCGTGGAACCGACGCCGCCGCGACGCCCAGGCGGCCATCGCGTCGGCGCTGGCCGGCCCGCCGCCCACCACCACCCGCGTCACCGGCACGGTGGTCCGGCCAGGCACCACCTACACCGGCTCGTCGTTCGCGGCGCCGGCCGCCCCGGTCACCGGGCGGCACCCGACCGGCACCCTCGTGCGGCGGACCGGTTGAGCCCGGTCGACGGGGATCCCGAGGCCCCGTCGGCCGGTACCCAGGGCGCGGTGCGTCGTCCGCGGCGGACACGCACCGTCGGGACCACGTCAGACCGGTGACGGTGGTCCCACCGGCCGGGATGCGCGCAGGGGGCATGCATCCCGGCCGGTTCCGCCGTCCACGCCTGTTAACGTGCCGGTCCCCGGAGATCCACGATCGCCCTCTAGCCCGGAGGGTCCGACGCCGCTAGCGTCTAGGCATGGCACGGGGTTCTCCCGAGCCAGCCGGTCCGCCCGGATCTGCGACCTCGCGCACGGGGTTCCGCATCCGACCCCGTGTCCCCGGGCACCGGAGGAGGCGGAACGCGGGTGGCGGATGCCCATCCGTCGGAGCAGGCCTGTGACGACTCGCCGTACGACCGCCGGGGCCGACCGGACCACGGCCGCGACTGCCACGACCCGCCGCACCACCCGGAGCCGCCGCGGGGTGTCCGCCGCTCCGGCCGACGCCGAGGAGCCCCGACCAGCCGGCCAGGCGTTCGTCCTGGACACCTCGGTGCTTCTCTCCGACCCGGCGGCCTTCCACCGCTTCGCCGAGCACGAGGTGGTCCTGCCCCTCGTGGTCATCTCCGAGCTGGAGGGCAAGCGGCACCACCCGGAGCTGGGCTGGTTCGCCCGGCAGTCCCTGCGCATGCTGGACGAGCTGCGGGTCAGGCACGGGCGGCTCGACCGCCCGGTGCCGGCCAACGACTCCGGCGGCACGCTGCGGGTGGAGCTCAACCACGCCGACGACGGCGTCCTGCCGCCGGGCTTCCGCACCGACTCCAACGACGCGCGGATCCTCTCCGTCGCGTTGAACCTCGCCGCCGAGGGGCGGGAGGTGACCCTGGTCAGCAAGGACATGCCGCTGCGCGTCAAGGCGGCCTCGGTGGGCCTGCGGGCCGACGAGTACCGGCACGGCCAGGCCAGCGACCCCACCTGGACGGGGATGTCCGAGCTGGAGCTTGCCGAGGAGCAGATCGGCCGGCTCTACGCCGGCGAGACGCTCGACGTGGACGCGGCCGCCGGGCTGCCCTGCCACACCGGCCTGGTGCTGCACTCCGCCCGCGGCTCGGCGCTCGGCCGGGTGCTGCCCGACAAGACGGTGCGGCTGGTCCGCGGCGACCGGGAGGCGTTCGGGCTGCACGGCCGCTCGGCCGAGCAGCGGATCGCCCTCGACCTGCTGCTCGACGAGTCGGTCGGCATCGTCTCGCTGGGCGGGCGGGCCGGGACGGGCAAGTCCGCGCTGGCCCTCTGTGCCGGGCTGGAGGCGGTGATGGAGCGCCGGCGGCACAGGAAGGTGGTGGTCTTCCGCCCGCTCTACGCCGTCGGCGGGCAGGAGCTGGGCTACCTCCCCGGCTCGGAGTCGGAGAAGATGTCGCCCTGGGCACAGGCGGTCTTCGACACCCTCGGCGCGGTGGTGCACGAGAACGTGCTGGAGGAGGTCACGTCGCGCGGCCTGCTGGAGGTGCTGCCGCTGACCCACATCCGGGGCCGGAGCCTGCACGACGCCTTCGTGATCGTGGACGAGGCGCAGTCGCTGGAGCGCGGGGTGCTGTTGACCGTGCTCTCTCGGATCGGCCAGGGCTCGCGGGTGGTGCTCACCCACGACGTGGCCCAGCGGGACAATCTCCGCGTCGGCCGGCACGACGGGGTGACCGCGGTGATCGAGGCACTCAAGGGCCATCCGCTCTTCGCCCACGTCACCCTCAGCCGTTCGGAGCGTTCGCCGATCGCCGCGATGGTGACGGACCTGCTGGAGGACATCCCGCACTGATGACCGTTATCTGGCGGTTCGTGCCTATAATTTGAGTGACGCAAGTCACAATTAAGCCTCTTGGTTTCCCATCGGCCTCACCGTGCGCGATGGTGTCCAACGAGCGCCCACGTACCGACAAGATCGTTGGTGATCGTTCGTCACACCGACATCTTCCACCCCCGGTGCGTCGGCTGCGACCGGCACAGGGTCGGGGCGCTCGCGGCGCGGACCCACCCCGTGACGGGTGCCCGCGCCGTGTCCTTGCCCCCGACGAAGGGACCACTTCGTGAGTCGGCTGTGGAGCCGGTTCGGCGCCCGCACGGCCGCTGTCGCGCTGCTCTCCGTGGGCGTTGCCGGCGGTGTCTACCTGGGCGAAGACCGACAGACCCAGCAACAAGGCCTCACCGCGCAGGTCGGCGCCGCCGTGGAGGAGGCCGAGCTCGACTACCAGCGCGAACGCCAGGCCGCCCACCAGGTGCAGTCGGCGAAGCAGCGGGCCGCCGAATACCAGGCGAAGCTGCGCGCCGCCGCGGCGGCCAAGGAGGCCGCCAAGCGGGCCCGCGAGGCCGAGGCCGCCGCCGCGTCCCGGAAGAAGGCGCGGGAGGCCGCCGCCAAGGCCGCGGCCGAGAAGGCCGCCGAGAGCAAGCCGTACGACGGGCCGATCCCGGCGTCCTGCGCGGAGTTCAGCGGCAACCGCGAGGTCGGCTGCGCGCTCATGGTGAAGGCCGGCTTCGGGATGGACCAGTTCCCCTGTCTGGACAAGCTCTGGACCAAGGAGAGCGGCTGGAACCACAAGGCCCGCAACTCCTCGTCCGGGGCGTACGGCATCCCGCAGGCGCTGCCGGGCAGCAAGATGGGCTCGGTCGCCGACGACTGGCAGACCAACCCGGCGACCCAGATCAAGTGGGGGCTCGGCTACATCGAGGGCCGCTACGGCTCGCCCTGCAAGGCCTGGGCGCACTCCCAGGACGTGGGCTGGTACTGACCGACCGACCGGAGGCGGGGTGTGTGGGCGTCCACACACCCCGCCTCCGTCGTCGGGGCGTACGGATCGCCGCAGGAGTGGCGGCACGGGCCGTCACCTGATAGCTCTTGACGGGTGACCCTGCACCCGCGAAGCGGCGATCCGCACCGGTTCGGCACCGAGGCGTTCTACGCCGCGCTCGGCCGGGCCTTCGTCGCCATGTGCGCGGTGGTGCCGTTCCTCTTCCTCATCGAGGCCCTCGACCAGGGGCTGGCGGCCGGCTTCGACTCCGCCGCCGGGATCATCCCCAAGCGCATCGACGGGCTCGACGGGGTGTTCTTCTCGCCGTTCCTGCACCACGGCTTCGACCACCTCTACAGCAACAGCATCCCGCTGATCCTGCTCGGCACCTTCGTGCTCGCCGCCGGCGCCCGCCGGTTCCTCTGGTCGACGCTCGTCATCGTCCTGGTCAGCGGGCTGGGGGTGTGGTTCACCGGCTCGTCCAACTCCGTCGTGGTTGGCGCGAGCGGCGTCATCTTCGGCTACCTGGGCATCCTGCTCATGCGGGGGATCGTCGAGCGGAGCTGGTGGAACTTCGCGGTCTTCCTGCTGGTCGGCCTGCTCTACGGCTGGCAGCTGGTCGGCATCCTCCCCACCGACGAGCGGATCTCCTGGCAGGGGCACCTGTTCGGGCTGCTCGGCGGGGCGGTCGCCGCGATCATCTTCCGGCGCCGCCGGGACGACCTCGGTGGCCCGTACCGCTCGGAGTCCACGCTCACCCTGCCCTGAGCGCCGACGCGCCGGTGCCGTGCGGCCGGTGGGACGTGCTTGCCCGGGCACACCGCCGGCCCTACCGTCGGGATCAGCACGCGTTGATCCGTGAGCGGAAAGCGACGGTACGCCCATGCGCCAGGTCGATGTCGCGGTGATCGGGGCCGGTCCGGCCGGGTTGTTCGCGGCGTACTACGCCGGCTTCCGCGGGCTCTCCGTCGCGGTCGTCGACGCGCTGCCCGAGCCCGGCGGCCAGATCACCGCCATGTACCCGGAGAAGCTGATCCACGACGTGGCCGGCTTCCCGGCGGTCAAGGGGCGGGACCTGATCGCCAACCTCGTCGCCCAGGCGGCGCCCTTCGACCCGCGCTACCTGCTCGGCACCCGCGCCGAGAAGCTCTCGTACGCCGACGGGCGGCCGGTGCTCGGCCTCGCCGGGGGCGAGCAGCTCGGCTGCGGGGCGGTGATCGTGACCGGCGGGCTGGGCAGCTTCACGCCCCGCCCGCTGCCGGTGGCGGAGCACTTCGCCGGTACGGGGATCGTCTACTTCGTACCGCAGCCGACCGAGCTGGCCGGCCGGGACGTGCTGATCGTCGGCGGCGGCGACTCCGCCTTCGACTGGGCGCTGACGCTCCAGCCGCTGGCCCGCTCGGTGACGCTGGCGCACCGGCGGGAGAGGTTCCGCGCCCACGCCGCCACCGTCGCCCGCGTGCTGGAGCTGCCGGTGCGCGTGATCGTCAACGCGGAGGTGACCGGGCTGCACGGCGACGGGGCGGTGACCGGCGCCGAGATCACCGTACGCGGCGGCGCCGCCGAGCTGCTGCCGGTGGACACGGTGGTCGCCGCCCTCGGTTTCACCGCCGACCTCGGCCCGCTGGCCGAGTGGGGGCTGCGGCTCGACCGCCGGCACATCGTCGTCGACAGCGCGATGGCGACGAATCTGCCCCGGGTCTTCGCGGCCGGCGACATCACCGAGTACCCGGGCAAGGTGCGGCTGATCGCCACCGGCTTCGGCGAGGCCGCCACGGCGGTGAACAACGCGGCCGTGGCCATCGACCCGAGCGCGCACCTCTTCCCCGGGCACTCCTCCGACGGCACCTGACGCGCCGGTACCGGATGCCGCCCCGGCCGTGGCCGGATCGAGATCAATGGCTGCGACGGTGGGCGGGCGAGCGTCCCGGCTCCGCACCGCGACGGTGCGCCCGGCGACCCGGCGCCGCGTCCCGCCATGCCGCCCCGCTGACCGTCGCGGGACGGGGTCAGCCCGTTCGGGGGAGCCCGATCAGGTCGGCCATCAGTGCCGTCTGGTGGTCGAAGTACGCGTCCCGGTGCGGCAGCGTGCGGTTGATCCGGCCGAACAGCTCGAAGCTGATCAGCCCGAAGAGCTGGGTCCAGCCGGCCATGCCCCGGGCGAGCAGTGCCTCGGGCAGCTCACCGCCCAGCATCCCGGCCAGGTCCGCCAGGTCGGCGCGGAGCGGCCCGGCCACCTCGGCGGCCGGTGGCGGGTCGAGCCGACCGGCGCCGAATCCGTCGCGGAGGATGCCGATCAGGGTCAGCGGCGGTCGCTGGGCGGGGCCGATGGTGTCGTCCGGGGCGGCGTAGCCGGGCACGGGGCTGCCGTAGAGCAGGGCGTACTCGGCGGGGTGGGCGAGCGCCCAGCCGCGGGCCGCCCGGCAGGCGGCGTGCCATCGTCCGCGCAGGTCGAGGCGGTCGCATCCGGCGTCGGCCGCCTCCACGGCCTCGCCGAGCGCGTCGTACGCCTCGATGATCAGCGCGGTCAGCAGCTCGTCGCGGCTGGGGAAGTAGCGGTAGATCGCCGACGAGACCATGCCCATGTCCCGGGCGACCGCACGGAGCGACAGGTTGGCGCCGTCGCTGGCGAGGTGTCGCCGGGCCACGGCCTTGATCTCGTCGATCATCTCGGCGCGGACCCGGGCGCGGATGGAGGGTGCAGCCATGCCTCCACCCTGCCACGGATGAGAGCGCAGATCAAAACCGAGAGCAGTGCTCTTGACGCAGCCTGCGGTCCTGGGTCATGCTTGGCGTCGAACGAGAGCGCCGCTCTCGGAAAGAACCGCCGTTCTGAAAGGTGACCCCTGATGGCACTGCACGTGATCGTCGGCGCCGGCCCCGTCGGCACCGCCACCGCCCGCCTCCTCGCCGACCGGGGCGAGCGGGTGCGGCTGGTGACCCGCCGGGGCGGCGGGCCGAAGCACCCGGCGGTCGAGCGGATCGCCGCGGACGCCACCGACGCCGACCGCCTCACCGCGGCGGCCACCGGCGCGGCGGCGCTCTACAACTGCGCCAACCCGGCCTACCACCGGTGGACCACCGACTGGCCGCCGCTGGCCACCGCACTGCTCACCGCCGCCGAGCGGAGCGGGGCGGTGCTCGCCGCCGTCGGCAACCTCTACGGCTACGGCCCCGTCGACGCCCCGATGACCGAGGCGACGCCGCTGCGGCCGAGCAGCGTGAAGGGGCGGGTCCGGGCGCAGATGTGGGCCGACGCGCTCGCCGCCCACGAGGCGGGCCGGGTCCGGGTCACCGAGGTGCGGGGCTCGGACTACCTGGGCGCCGGCGCCCAGTCGCTGCCGAGCATGCTGGTGCTGCCGCAGGTCCTGGCCGGCCGGCGCGCGCTGGTGCCGGCGGACCTCGACGCGCCGCACAGCTGGACGTACGTGCCGGACGTGGCCCGCACCCTGGTGGCCGCGGCCACCGACGAGCGGGGCTGGGGCCGGGCCTGGCACGTACCGACCGCGCCGGCGGTCTCGATCCGTGCCCTGGCCGCCCGCGCGGCCACGCTCGCCGGGGCGCCCGCGCCGAAGCTCACCCGGATGCCCGGGCCGGTGCTGTGGCTGGGCGGATTGTTCGACCCGACCGCGAAGGAGCTGCGGGAGATCGCCTACCAGTTCGACCGGCCGTTCGTGCTGGACTCCACCGCGGCCGTCGCGACCTTCGGCATCGACCCGACCCCGCTCGACGACGCCCTCGCCGACACCGCCACCGCCCTCCGCGCCCGGCCGGCTCCGGCGCGGGCCTCCTGAGCACCGGCACGCCCGCCGGCCCGCTGCGCGCAGGCCCGGGGCGAACGACCGGCGACGTCAGCGGGCCGGGCCGTCCGGCCGGCGGGGCGCAGCCGGGGCGAGCGCGGTGACGAGGACCGCGACCATGGTCAGCGCCGCGCCGAGCAGCGTGGTGAGGCTCGGGTGGGAGGCCGCAGTGGGCCGCAGCACGTCCAGCAGCACGGCGCCGACGATCTGACCGGCGATGGTGGCCAGGCCGAGCAGCAGCACGCCGGTGAACCGGACGATCGCGGCGGCGATCGCGATGAACACGATCCCGATCGGCCCACCCAGGTAGAACCAGGGCTCGGTGGGCAGGTCGCCCGCCGGCCAGCCCCGGACCGCGACGTCGACGGCGAAGGTCGCCAGCAGGGCCGTAGTCCCGGCGGTGAAGTTGACCAGGGTGGCCGTCAGGGCGCTGCCGGAGGCCATCCGCACCCGGCCGTTGACCGCCTGCTGCCAGGCGATGGCCACCCCCGCGAGCAGCGGCAGCAGCGCCAGCCCGAGGGTGCCCGGGTCGCCGAGCCGGTCGCCGACGGCCAGCACGACGGCGACCACGGTCAGCGCCGCGCCGGTCAACCGCTGGGCGGTGACAGGCTGGCGCCCGTTCGGGCCGACCCCTGCCCGGTCGACGGCCAGGCTGCTGCCGGACTGGCCGGCGACCACCGCCACGGTGAAGACGGCCACGCCCAGGGTGCCGATGGTCAGCCCCTGCGCGGCCACCAGCAGGGCGCCGCACACCCCGCCGAGGCACTGCCACGGCCGCAGCGTGCCGTCGGCGAGCGCGCCACGCAGGGCCACCAGTCCCCGCCGCCCACCGGGGGTGGCGGGAACCAGCACCAACAGCACCAGCAGGCCCACGCCGAACGAGACCACCGCGGCGGCGATCCCGTCGGACAGTCGTACGCCCAACTCGCCGTTGATCCGGGACTGTACGGCCACGGCGACCCCGGAGGCGGTCGCGAGGCCCACGCCGGCGATCCGGCGGGTCGCCGACGGGGCCGGCGGGGCCATCGTCCCGGTGGCGGTCACTCCTGCTCGGCCAGGGGGCGACCGTCGAAGTCCACCGCCGAGTAGAGGGCCAGCTTCTCCAGCCGGTGGTACGAGTCGATCACCCGGATCGTGCCGCTCTTCGAACGCATCACGATCGACTGGGTGTACGCCCCGCCGGCCCGGTAGCGGACCCCGCGCAGCAGGTCGCCGGAGGTGACCCCGGTCGCCACGAAGAAGCAGTTGTCGCCGGTGACGAGGTCGTCGGTGGTGAGCACCCGGTCCAGGTCGTGCCCGGCGGCGAGCGCCTTCTCCCGCTCCTCGGCGTCGCGCGGCCAGAGCTTGGCCTGCATCGCCCCGCCCATGCACTTGAGGGCGCAGGCCGCGGTGATCCCCTCCGGGGTGCCGCCGATGCCCATCAGCACGTCGACGTCCGACTCGCCGCGGGCGGCGGCGATGGCGCCCGCGATGTCGCCGTCGGAGATGAAGCGGATGCCCGCCCCGGCGCGCCGGATCTGCGCCACCAGGTCGTCGTGCCGGGGACGGTCCAGGACGCAGACCGTCACCTCGGAGATGTCGGCACCCTTGACCTTGGCGATCCGGCGCAGGTTGTCGGCCACCCCGGCGTTGATGTCCACCACGTCGGCGTAGACCGGGCCGACCGCGAGCTTCTCCATGTAGAACACGGCGCTCGGGTCGAACATGGCCCCGCGCTCGGCGACCGCGAGCACGGCCAGCGCGTTCGGCATGCCCTTGCTCATCAGCGTGGTGCCGTCGATCGGGTCGACCGCGACGTCCACCTCCGGCCCCGTGCCGTCGCCGACCTCCTCGCCGTTGAAGAGCATCGGCGCGTTGTCCTTCTCGCCCTCGCCGATCACCACGACGCCCCGCATGGGGATCGAGTTGATCAGTTTGCGCATCGCGTCGACGGCGGCCCCGTCGCCGCCCTCCTTGTCGCCCCGGCCGACCCAGCGGCCGGCGGCCATCGCCGCGGCCTCGGTGACCCGGACCAGGTCGAGGGCGAGGTTGCGGTCGAGATCCTGTGGGATCCGCGTCCTGGTGGTGTTGGTCATGACGGCTCCTCCTCGCGACGTTGCGGGGCGGCAGGGTGCGGCGTCGCCGCTGCCGGCTGTGTCGCTGATCCTCACACGATGGCTGACCGGGCGCCGTGCCGGGGCGGTGATGGCCCGGATACGGCCGGTCGGGCGGTGCGGGAAGATGGCGGGGTGGAACCCGCACAGCCTGCCGATCGCGTACCCGCCGACTCGACCCCGCCGGACGGTCAGCCGCCGGTCGCCCCGACCCCGGCCGCCGCCGTGCCGGAGGGCGAGCCGGCGCTGGTGGAACCCGCCGGCGCGCCGGGGCGCGTGCCGGCCGACGGCGCGCCGGGGCGCGTGCCGGCCGACGGCGCGCCGGGGCGCGTGCCGGCCGACGGCGCGCCGGGGCGCGTGCCGGCCGACGGCGCGGCGGAGACGGGCGAGACGCCCGCGCCGCCGCCCGCGGTCGACGCCCGCAAGTCGGAGCGGTCGCCGAAGGACATGGCGCTCTCGCTGCTCATCCTGCTGGTCCCGATCGCCCTGCTGCTCGCCTTCTACCGGGGGTTCCTCGGCGGTGACCAGCCGGTCACGGTCGACCCCGCGCCCGCCGTCGAGTCGGCCCGGGCCGCCAACGCGTTCCCGGTCAGCGAGCCGGTGGAGCTGGGCGACGGGTGGCGGACGGTCAACGCGACCTTCCAGAACGTCGAGGGCGGGGCGAGTCTGCGCCTCGGCTACCTCACCCCCGAGGGGCGGGGCGCCCAGCTGGTGCAGAGCAACGTGCCGCCGGAGCAGCTGCTGCCGGCCGAGCTGACCGCCGAGGGGCAACCCCAGGGGCAGACCGACCTGGGCGGGCGCACCTGGCAGCGGTACACCGCCCGGGCCAACGAGCAGGCGCTGGTGCTGCTCGAACCGAACCGGACGGTGATCGTGGTCGGCGACGCCCGGGACAACGAGCTGCGACACCTGGCCGGGACGATCCGGTAGCGGCGGCCGTCGAGGGCCCCGGACGTCGGTCCCATCGGCTACGCTGCCCCGGCTCACCTCCCGGCGACCGCGGTCGGCCGGGTGCTTACCGTTCTGCGAAGAGAGACAAAGTGAACATTCGACGGTGGAGCGTCGGCGTGCTCGCCGCCACCCTGCTCGTTCCCAGCCTGGCCGCCTGCAAGTCGGACGCCGCCGAGCCCGGCGCCGCCGGCTCGTCCGCGTCGTCGGCCCCGGCCATCCCTGCCGATGCGAAGGAGGCGCTGCTCGCCTCCGTCAAGGAGATCGAGAAGGGTAACTTCAACTTCACCATCGCCGGTGCCGGCATCAGCGGCGACGGCTCGGTGCACAAGCCGAGCAACAGCGCCCAGTTCACGATGAAGGCCGACGACGGCTCCGGCACCACCTTCGGGATGGAGATGATCTACATCGAGCCGGAGAGCTGGGTGAAGATCGACCTCGGCGACCTGGGGGCGATGATCCCGGGCGCGGACAAGATGAAGGGCAAGTACCAGCACCTCGACCAGTCCAAGGTCAAGGACGCCGGCGAGCTCGGCCTCAACATGAAGGACCTGGACCCGGCCGGCACCGCCGTGCTCGCCAAGGGCATCACCGAGGTGCAGAAGACGGGCGAGGGCAGCTACGCCGGCAAGCTCGACGCGTCCGCCGTGGGCGACGACTCGGCCGCCCTGGACTCCGACCTGGTCAAGGCGCTCGGCGCGCAGGCCAAGTCGCTGTCCTTCACCGCCAAGCTGGACGCCCAGGGCCGGCTCACCGAGCTGGTCATCTCGGTCCCGGCGGCCGGTGACACCAAGGCCCACGACATCAAGGTCACCTACGCCGACTACGGCAACGCCACCGCCCCGCAGAAGCCGCCGGCGGACCAGGTCGTCGAGGCCCCGGCCTCGACGTACGAGATGCTCAAGTAACACCGGCACGACGGAAACGGGCGGCTCCGGCCGCCCGTTTCCGTGTTTCGGCGGTCACCCGACCGGGGCAACCGGACAGACCGGTGATTGTGCGACCCGGTGGCAGGGAACAACAGGAGAGCGGGCCCGCCCGGCCGCTCCGGCAGCCGGCCCCGGGCTCGCGCGACGCAGCCGACACGGTGCGTCGCCCGGTTTCCGGCGCCGCCAGGTGCGTCGGGTGACCCACGTGGGAGACACGCATGACTCTTCGACGCCTCAGCGCCGGCCTGGTGGCCGCCGCGCTGTTCACTCCCGGTCTGGCCGCCTGCAACGCCAGCGGGGCACCGGAGGCGGGCTCGTCCGCCTCCCCGTCCGTGTCGGCGTCCGGCACGGGGGCGGCCTCCGGCGCCGCGACCCCGGTCCCCGGCGACGCCAAGCAGGCGCTGCTGGCCTCCACCCGCGAGATCAGCAACGGCAACTTCCGGTTCACCATGTCCGGCGCCGGCTCCACCGCGGAGGGGCAGGTGCACGAGCCCAGCCAGAGCGCCGAGATGCGGGTGACGATCGGCCAGCCGACCGACGACCTGTTCATGAAGCTCGACCTGATCCACGCCAAGCCGGACAGCTGGGTGAAGCTGGAACTCGGCGGCACGACCGCGGGCAGCCTGCCGGGCGTGCAGAAGCTGAACCTCGGCAAGTACCAGCACCTCGACCAGACCCGGATCAAGGGCAACCGGAACCTCGGCTTCGACTTCGACAAGGTCGACCCGGCGGGCAGCGAGGTGCTGACCCAGGGCATCACGGAGGTGCGGCAGACGGGCGAGGGCGCGTACGCCGGCACCATCGACGTGTCGAAGGCGGCGCAGGCGGGTTCGGTGGACCCGGCGGTGGTCACGGCCCTCGGGGCGCAGGCGAAGTCGGTGCCGTTCACCGCGAAGCTCGACCCGCAGGGGCGACTCAGCGAGATGGTCATCCAGATCCCGGCCGCCGGCCAGACGAAGGCGCAGGACATCCGGATCACCTACTCGGACTACGGCAACGCCACCGCCGCGCAGAAGCCGCCGGCGGACCAGGTGGTCGAGGCGCCGGCCGAGCTCTACAACCTGTTCAGCTGACGCGCGCAGCGTCGATCATGGGGCTTGTGGTGGGTGACGTTTCGTCCCCCACGAACCTGATGATCGACGCGCGGGGACGTCAGGAGGCGGGCTCCTGCCGGGCGGCGTCGATCCGGGCGCGGGCGCCGTCGAGCCAGCGCTGGCAGACCTCGGCCAGCTTCTCGCCGCGCTCCCAGAGCGCCAGCGACTCCTCCAGCGTCGTGCCGCCGGCCTCCAGCCGCTCGACCACCGACGCCAGCTCGGCGCGGGCCTGCTCGTAGCTGAGGCGCTCGTCCTTCTTCTCGTCAGTCATCGCTGCCATCCCACCACATCGTGCCTACCCTCCCCGTTCAGCCGTCGACCGTGGCGGCCAGTTCGCCGTCGGCGAGCCGGACCCGCAGCGGGTCGCCCTTGCCCACCTCGGACGCGGCCCGAACGACGTGCCCGTCGGCCCGCTGGACGATCGCGTAGCCCCGGTCGAGGGTGGCAGCCGGCGAGAGGGCACGCAGCCGGGCCAGGGTGTGCCGCAGGTCGTCGTCGGCGGCTGCGAGCCGGTGGTCCAGGCAGCGCCCGGCCCGTTGGCGGAGCCCGGTCAGGTCGGTGGCCCGCTGGTCGACCATCACCTGCGGGCGGGCCAGCACCGGCCGGGAGCGCAGCCCGTCGAGCCGGTGCGACTCGCGGTCGACGAGGTTGCGCACCGCGCGTTCCAGGCGGTGCCGGGCCTGCCGGATGAGGCGTACCTCCTCGGTGAGGTCGGGGACCACCCGTTTGGCCGCGTCGGTCGGCGTGGAGGCGCGCAGGTCGGCGACGTAGTCGACCAGCGGCGCGTCCGTCTCGTGGCCGATCGCGCTGACCACCGGCGTGCGGCAGGCGAACACCGCCCGGCAGAGCGCCTCGTCGGAGAAGGGGAGCAGATCCTCGATGCCGCCCCCGCCCCGGGCGATGATGATCACGTCGATGGTCGGGTCGGCGTCCAGCACCTTGAGCGCGTCGACGATCTGCGGGACCGCGCTCGGCCCCTGGACGGCCACGTTGACCGTGCGGAACTCCACGGCCGGCCAGCGCCGGCGGGCGTTGGTCAGCACGTCCCGCTCGGCGGCCGACGCGCGGCCGGTGATCAGCCCGATCCGGTTGGGCAGGAACGGCGGCCGGCGCTTGCGGGCCCGGTCGAAGAGCCCCTCGGCGGCGAGTAGCTTCTTGAGCTTCTCCAGCCGGGCCAGCAGCTCGCCGAGGCCGACCTGCCGGATCTCGTCGGCGCGCAGGCTGAGCGTGCCCCGGGCCGCGTAGAACTCCGGCTTGGCGTGCAGCACCACCCGGGCACCCTCGCGCAGCTCCGGCGCACCGGCGTCGAGGACGTCCCGGTTGGTGGTGACGGTCAGGCTCAGGTCGGCCGACGGGTCCCGCAGGGTGAGGAAGACGGTGGTGGCGCCCGGCCGGCGGCTGATCTGCGCCACCTGCCCGTCGACCCACACCCAGCCCAGCCGGGCGATCCAGGCGCCGACCTTCTGGCTGACCACCCGGACCGGCCACGGCTCCTCGGACGTGCTCCGCCCCACCTCGCCTGTGCTCACCCGCCCACCCTACGGCCCGCCGTCCGGGCTCCGTTGATCATGAAGCTGTTGCCCTGCTGACGGCGGCGGTGTCAAGTGGTGAGTGCAATCGTCAGGGCGCGATGAGTTGAGCGAGACGCTGGGTTGGGGTTGCCCAGCCCAGCGTCTGGCGGGGTCGGG